>JAJZYV010000169.1 GCA_021797955.1 Thermoplasmata archaeon | reverse complement strand
AAGCACAGAATATCACCAATTAGCTGGCATAATGGGGCGAAACCGCCATGGAATTGGATTCCTGGACAGGGTAAGAGTGTTTCCAATTCAAGTGATGCGCGGAATCCCTTTTATTCTGGGTTATATTAGTGATGATAGCCAACATCACTAAAAATTCTTGGTGTCACGGTATTAACCATCTAACGTTCTACTGTGGGCTGATTCTAATGCATCCTATGCACTTCTTTTTGACCTGCACCTTCACAGAACTGGAACACCATGATAATAATATTATAGAGAAGAACAGATGCATAAAGAGCATGCGAAAAGTGGTTTTACAGATCATGGAGGTCTCTTCATAAAATCCAAATATTCAGCAGAAGAGAAGTTACAGATAGTCATGTGATCTGGATCCATCTCTCTTCGGACAGTTTTCTGAGTTCACTCAAGTAATTCAACATGACGACTCCTAATAACCCAGTAATCCTCCATTCACACAGTGCTGGATTCACTTTGAGCGACTTTCCTGCTGAAAGAGACAGAAAACCGTCAGAACAGGTGCTATTTTCTCTCTTCTTCCATCCTTTTTCTCTGTTTTTCCCTGGTCTAAGCCGCCATTTTACGTGATTTGGCAACCCCTCTCCTCTTCTTCATGGCAAGAAGCGTGATAACGTTGTAGCCAAGGCAGAGGAGTGTTGCTTTGACTCAGACACTCACACCGTGGTCTCAAACACATGCCCGCAATGCATGATTCCCTTGATGACTGAATATTTCCTCACGCCGGGTGATCTCTTCATTGATATGCGCGGATTCCGCCTTACCTGATCGATTGAAGGGAGAGTATTCCTTGATGCACAATCCATCGTGCCGTCTATCCCCTGCATGGTGCACCCTGATAACCATTGTCCCTGTAGCTTGTCATGCCGGGAATGCAGGCAATATCGATGATGTCATAGGAACTGCCACCTGATCCCCGGGAAGCACCATTCTGTTACGAGGGATTATGAGTATAAGAGGCTGGGTAAGCCGTCTCTTCTGGCAGGAATAGACCTGCATAATGGCGTTGTTACGGAAATGGGGAGCAGGACACACAACAGCAATGATTTCATAGCATTCCTGAAGGAACTGGATACCTAACATCCCGGAGGGAAGAAGATAAGGCTTATACTTGACAACCTTAAGGTGCAAACGTCCACGAAAACAAGGGAACATCTCCTGACGATGCCGAACAGATTCGAGTTTGTCTTCACGCCAAAGCATGGATCATGGCTTAACATAGTGGAAATGCTGTTCAGTAAACTTGCAAAAACGATACTCCGTGAGATCAGGGTAAAAACCATGGAGGAACTAAAGAACAGGATTTAGCAGTACTTCCAGGAAATAAACGAGTCTCCTGTTATCTTCAGATGGAAATATAAAATTGATAAGATCACAATGGCATAGGAATTACGCGAATGCTAATCTAGCGCTAGAGGAATTATGAGCGCAATCAACTAGATTTCGAGAAACGACCCAATGCATGCAAAGATTTTAAAAAGGTTAATAATAACTTAAATGTGAGGATACCTCTATCAAAGCCTGCAATAACAAGAGAGATGATTGATGCCGCCGAAAAATGCCTCATGCATGATCGTCTTGTCAATGGTACGTCTGTGAAAGAATTCGAAGATAGCTTTGCCAACTATATTGGCACAAAATATGCTGTTGCAGTTAACAGCGGAACTGCTGCACTCCTTGTCTCACTAAAGAGCCTTGGCATTAAGAGTGGTGATATTGTTATAACACAGTCAGCAACATTTGTAGCCACGGTAAATGCCATAGTTCACTCCGGAGCAGTACCACTTCTCATTGATGTCGAACCTGAAAGTCTTCAACTAAGGGAAGACCAACTCCGAGAGGCAATAAAATTGTATGGAAACAGAATTAAAGCCATAATTCCAGTCCACCTTTACGGTCGAATGCAAAACCTTTACAAAATTTTAGACATAGTAGAATCTAAGGGAATACCGGTATTAGAGGATGCGTGTCAAGCTCATGGGTCAGAATTTAATGGGAAAAAAGCAGGAAGCATCGGTACAGTAGGGGCTTTCTCATTTTATAGTTCCAAGAATATGACAGTTGGAGGAGATGGGGGGATGATAACTACGGATGATTCAGAGATAAGGGATAAGGTATTATCTTTGAGGAATCAGGGTGCGAAAGATGGTGATAGATATAGGAACGACATTATTGGATATAATTTCAGGCTTAATTCAGTCAATGCAGCAATAGGCAGCGTACAATTGAAATACCTAGATCAATGGAATAAGAATCGGGCAACTATAGCTGAATTCTACACGGAGGAACTTTCCAAAAGTCAGAAAATTATTGTCCCAAGCAGGGATTCTTCACTCGACAGATCATCCTGGCACATCTATTCCATAAGAACTAGTAAAAGAAAGGAACTGACTGAAAGCCTTAAGAAAGATGGCATAGAGACAGGAATTCACTATCCTGTTCCAGTTCATCTTCAGGATGCGTACAAAAACGAAACTCTCTTGGTGCCATTTTCCATGAGAAGTACAGAAGAATGGGCTGATGAGAATTTGAGTCTTCCAATTTACGGAACTATGGATATTGACTCAGCGAATGAAGTAGCCAATAAGATAAAGGCGTTTCTGCGAGGGATATGACCATGCGGGTCGGTATCGTTGGACTTGGTTATTGGGGCACGAAAGTATTCAGGGAGTACTTTTCTTTGGTGAAGGAAGGTCTAATTGACACAATTCATCTGTATGATGAAAAAATAAATTTACTATCAAATGGGGATTACTTGGATGCATCTGTTGTCGTTCATAATAGCTATCAGTCTCTGATTAACGGTGTTGACGCTGTTCATATATGCGTTCCTAATGATTTTCATTACGAATATGCATTGAAATCTCTGGAATCTGGAATTAGTACCATTGTTGAGAAGCCAATCACTAAGAATTCTACAGAAGCCTTTAACCTCGTGGAAATAGCCTTGGAGAAGGGTGTTGTATTACAGGTTGGAAATATATTCCGGTTCTCTAACTCCCTGAGGATTGCTAAAGAACTAATACTGAAGAGTGAGATTGGAACAATCCACCACTTGAGTATATCATGGACTCATATGGCCTACAGTGAAAACTCAAGAATGGAAGATGTTTTATGGGACCTTGGGCCGCATATTTTTGATATTGTGAACTTTCTGACTGGACTATGGCCAATTTCAGTTGTATACAGTCCGTACGCAAGTGGTAATGTGAGCAATAGATTAACTGAAGCAGATTTTCTTTTGAAGTACCAAGGTTTCATTGTTAACGTCAGGATTAGCCTTGTTGATCATAAGAGAACTAGGCTTGTGGAGGTATCTGGAACAAAAGGAACAATTATTATAGATCCAGTAAATCAGAACCTAGATATCCATAGCAACGGTAATACAAAGCGCGTTGATATTGAAAAGAATAACACCCTTGCGGAGGAGATAATGAATTTCATTGAATGTTCAGGCAAGGGGATAACAAAGGTAAATTCTGGAAATCTTGGCGCCGCCATTGTCAGGGTAATCGAGCAGATTTATGGAGTGAGCAAAAATGAAACGCTTGCAAGAATTCAGCAAGATAACAGATTGTAAAATCGATCAAACCTCAGTAATATATGACCAGGTTAACCTTTACAAATGCACAATCGGAAAGAACACCAAAATTGACGCGTTCGTCTATCTAGAGGAGGATGTTGTTATAGGGGACAACTGTAAAATCAGACCGTTTGTATTTATACCATCAGGGGTCGTCATTGGGAACAACGTTTTTATCGGCCCTAACGTCACATTTACAAATGACAGATATCCTGAGATTGGAAAAGATTGGACTCTTGAGAAGACCATTGTAGAAGATAATGTTTCAATTGGTGCAGGTTCAGTAATTTTGCCAGGAATAAAAATAGGGAAACATTCGCTTATCGGATCTGGATCGGTTGTAACCCACGACGTGCCAGAGGATTCGGTGTTCCATAACTTCTTACAACACAAGACCAAACGTAGGCTTAAAAGATGATTGACGAAGTTTCGCTCCTTCTTTTTAGCAGGAATGATGTCGATAGCATAGAAGACATAATTTCACTTTACCATAACTATTTTTTTGAAATCATTGTAGTGGATAGCTCCTGCAACGTTCAACATATGCGCCTGACAAGTCTTTCTAAAAAATACCGCAATATGAAAGTTTTCAGGGCGGTTCCCACGGGAACCCTAGATCCAGTTCTTACGTACGGTGTCTCTAAAGTATCTGGAAAATATATATTTCTCTTGGGGTCAGATGAAAGGATATCTGAAGACTTGCTAGCGTACATAAGAGACTATCGCCTTGAATATGCGGCGTATGAGATCTATCGGTTCGAAGCAATAATTCAAGAATATTCACTTCACACACGACTTTTTAGAAGAGATAAAATTAAAATAAAAGGATACCCAAATGAGGCGCATGAGATATACGGCAAAAAGGTTAGAATTGATAAGAACTTCAATATAATTCACTATGCGAACATGGTTGACTATTTTAATGAAAAGTCAAAAAGTCAGAGATACGGTCTGCTTGAATCCTATTTAAATCCTCCAACTTATTTTTTCCTGTTTAGGAATATATTGTTGATAGGATTTTTAGAATCCTTCTTCTCGAAGCTACAGCTGAAGAACAGGTTGGTAGGAAGATATATGTTTTGGCCGATATATATAGCTATATTTCTGAAATTTATGCTGAGTCCTGGGCAGATATTTCAGAAGTCTTTCTCTTTACTGTGGGCAAGATGGTTCAAAAATACTTATGATTATTTCTTAGATCTGGACGAAGAGGAAAAAGAGATCAGGTTAAAAATTTCCATGGAAATATTCTTCAGTGGGGGTCCATCGAGGTATCTGTGTCTCGATCGTGCAGAATATGTCGAGAGGATATCCAATTCAATCGATGATTTTCCAAATCAGGAAGAGTTTTTATCAAGACTCATAGCATATAGGCATTTTAACGGTAAGTGCGCCCCATCTTTTTGATGAGACTATGAGCTTGTTTGCCGTGAGTTTACATCGATCAGGTTTACTATTTCGATAAAGCCAGTCTTTCACTGAGTTTTTTCATTAGCACTTCAGGGTGCTATTATGCTTAGAAGTTTTCTGTTATTGTTTTTTCCCTTATAATT
>JAJZYV010000168.1 GCA_021797955.1 Thermoplasmata archaeon | reverse complement strand
TGAACCGGAATTCATAATTCTCGAAAATATAGATTTTCCAGCCATAATTGGAGTGGAAATACTTCAAATGATTGGATTGAAACTGGACTTCAGAACTGATACTATGAGGATTTGAATACCCAGTCGTTCTTAAAAACAAGAAGAAAACAATAGGGGCGATCTAATATGATCGATTTGATAGGGCAGGAGATGTGCAGATTTAACTGATGCATATCAGTCTGAAGAGATATATTTTCGATCTATTGCTCAACTTGGAATGGTCACCAATCGTAAAGGAGTAACTGCTTTCACTTCACCATTTCTTTTTGCGAACAATAATTCTAATCCGGTTTGAGAGATATTGCGGTAATTCTGTCAGGTAGCTATTGAAAGTTTCCCGATTCATTTTCTTGATCATGGTGGAAATAATTTCATCTGGTATTCTTATATCAAAATAAACCAGATCGATCAAGGTTTTTTCTATGTCAGATACCGGGATGTAAAATTGTTCATATTTCAATAGTGTATATCCGAAGAACATATCTCTCTTAATTCGTCTCACGAGATAGTTACGGGAGTCGAATTGCCTAATCCCATTCCTCACTTTTCTTGGTGTTATAATAACAGGGTTGGTTTCCTGTTCCCATAATCCCCTTAATGAAAGGGCATCCTCAAGGCCATAGTAGAATGGAGGAAAAGCAAATCCGACATATTGTACTTCGTCGTAGAACGTATAGGCACCCCTGGTTATTTTGTAAATCCGACCTGATTTAAGCAAGTTCTGAATCAGAAGTTTGTGATATCCCTCAGATGCATTTCTCCTCCTAATGAACGTCTTAACTTCATCAATTCCAAAGGCAGGCTTTTTGCTGAACTCCTCTATAAACTGCTTCATGAACTTCATGCAATGTTTCTCCCTATCTCGTTAACCATGCGATCAAAGGTTGGCGCAAGCCCCATATAAACGATTGACTTGAGAATGGGTTCATCCACAGGATGCTGAATATTCTGCAAAAATTGTCTAAGATTTGTTCGGGTAGATTCCAGTATACGGCATGATTTAACCAGGTGGTAAATGTCGTATATGTCTCTAATGTAACGCCTGTCACTATATGCGTTAATTTTCTCTTCTATAAATTGATCAGGTGTGAGACTTAGTATTTCTATTTCCGTACCGTCTGTGAGTTCATATGTTGTTATTGTTCCTTCTACCTTTCTTACATGATTTACCTCAAGTTTCACGCTTGTTTTGCCGTTTGAAACAGTGGAAACTATAACATTGCCCGTATCCTTTATTTTTGTAATCATAAGCCCTTGAGATGATGCCCTTTTTTCAAACTGTTTAGTGAGAGTTGGGAATGAGGATGAGTAAAAGTAAAGGTCTTCAGAAAATCTCTTACTAGAATAACATCTCCAAATAGCCGTCCCGCCATGCAAAACCAAATCCTCTGTGGTCATATATATGATTCTTATGATTTCATCCTGAAGAAACGCGGTTTCAACCTGCTGCCTTTTCTTCAGTTGATTTGCCAATGGAATTTTCATTATAGTTGATCAACCGTAGCTATATTAAAGTATATCTATGGTTAATCTGCCATACTGGTACCAAGTCATGATGTTCCGATGATTTCACAACCGATACCAAATATCCCGATACTCCATACACCTTCTCAGAAAAATTTAGAATCCATGTCTGTAACCGAAAAAGGAAAATTGCGAAGGAAATAGTGGTTGGATTTTACGATCCTGAATCTTAAAATAACATTCAACTTTCCTGAGAACAAGTATCTCTGTAAAAAGCTTGCTCCTCAGAATCTTTTAGAATAACTTTATCCGCATAATCTCTTCCGTCTTCTCCGCTTGCTTTGGTATCCATTAGAATATTGTTTTTAAGCAATGATTGATCAAATTTGTGTTGAGCAACTCTGGATGAAACTCACTGGTCAATGGCTTTCCATTGAGACCTTTCTCCGTCAAGATGTTGAGAATACCTTAATGGAGATATAATACCGTGAAAATTCTGAGGATATCCCCCTGACCGAATCATGAATTTGCAGTCATGTCTTGTCCCCCTCGAGATCGTTCTTCATGATGCCGAAGGATGTTTCTATCTCCCTGCGGGTTATTCATTAATCCAGGCAATTTCATTAAATGTAATCCAGATTCTTGTCGGCAGATCGATTAAGCTTATATGGTCATCCCACATTAACAATATTGTATAAACAGACTGATAACAATGAAAGAACTTACGCTTTATAAAATTAGGGAAATGGCTCTGGAGTCTGAAAGGGCAGTATACACAACATCTCAGCTATCCAATTTAACAGGTAAAAATCACACCACTGCTTCAGTTTATCTGACTCGCCTATGGAAAAGTGGTCTTGCTATTCCTTTGGTAAGAGGAAAAATTTCTTTTGCAGCCAATGATCTAGTGATAGCTTCTCAGTTAATTGAACCATCATATATATCACTGCACTCGGCTTTGCTGTTTCACAATGTACTGCAGCAGGCTCCGCACAGTGTCCAATCTGTAACTCCCGTGAACTCCATCGTGCTTGTCGGCCTCGGTCTGGTATATCATAAGATTCCTTCGGCACTCATGTTTGGTTATGAACGCCACAAAATAGGGAGAAGTTACTGCTTTGTTGCAACTGTAGAAAAAGCGCTTCTGGATGGATACTACCTCAATTATTTTTCCAAAAAAGATATTGATCCATATACTGGGAGCAAAGAGATGTTAGAATTTAAGCCTTATTTGGAGAAATTCAAAGGCAAAGGAAGATTGAAGCTGCTGGAGGCGGTTGGATGATCAACTCAAAGAGAATAATAGAATTGTCAAAACTATCAGGCATGAGGCCATGGCAGCAGGAAAAGCACTATGTGCAGAGTCTGATTCTCACAATAGTCTCCGATTACCCTCTCGTGTTTAAAGGGGGAACGTATCTGTGGATTTTTCATGGCCTGAACAGATTTTCTGAGGATTTGGATTTCACTGCTGCAGCTCCCATAAAGAAAACGCTACCTGAATTTGTTTCCAGATCTTTGAATTTATACGGTTACGAAAATGAATTTAAGATCATGAAAGATAACAATCTTGGTCTATCTGCAAGATTCATGATTAACGGCCCCCTTAATACCACTGAAAAGGACAGATGCATCGTATATGTGGAAATCAGCTCGAGGGAGGATATTATTCTTCCAAAGATATCCCTGATGGCAGACTTTCCACAATACGATATTCCAGTCAAGGTAGTCCAAGGAATGAATCTTGATGAGGTGGGAGCAGAAAAGATTAGAGCAATACTTACACGTGAAAAAGCCAGGGATGTAAACGATCTCTATTATCTGATTTATAAAAAGAAGATTAAGTTTGACCAGGTATTGGTAAACAAGAAGCTTGACTATTACCATACGCACTTTGACTTCGATGAATTTATGAAAAGATTGGACCAGACAGGCAAAACGTATAAAAGGGAATTGAAACAAATAATCCTGGGCGTATTACCAGACTTTGATGACGTACAAAAATGTATAAGCAAATGGTTAGAAGAGGCATAAGGAAACTACTTTTCAATTTGCAGAGGATTGCCAATTTTAAAATTTTCACCCTAATTTGAATACACAACCTTACACATTTGTGGGACCGCTTCCTGTCTTAGGTTTAGGGGATAGTCTGACCGCCATAGGATTTTACGTCGGTTTCACGATGACAAACATGATTCTTTCTGCACAATACCTATCACAATCATGATATATTGAGGCGTCAAGTTTTATTGCACAATTCATGAGCAATATTGCAGTGGGCTTAATCCCCTCTATCCTCGCATTATTCCTCTATCTCAGGCATAAAGAATTGACCTGTTGAACAATGTGGCTTCTAAGAATCCAAACAAATATGGAATAAATTTCCATAGCTGTGTCTTCTGCCATACAGGCATTATTTCTCATTCCGGTTTTTCCGGCGTTATTCATCATAATTTAGACATTGTCCATCTATGGCTTTCTTCCACACATGTCTGGTGAAATTGAATATGAAACTGCATCAACATAAAAGTGACTAATAATTCAACACGATATTTAAAATAATCATCCCTAATTCCCCGACGTAAGTGATTTTGATGCAAACTGATCTAATAAATAATCTCTGGGTTTTGATTGCAGGTCTTCTCGTGTTTACCATGACAATATCGGTTGGATTTCTTGAAATTGGTGAACTTGGCCACAGGATGGACAGAAGTCTATACAAGACCCTCATTATCACGGGGTTTGCATTGTTCTTTATGGGATTGATAGGATTCAATATCGCCTTCGCTCCAACCATCGGTGGAGTAATCGGAAATCCCTTTTACAGCAACATATTCCTCGGCATGTTTTCTACCACCGTTTCAGGATCATTGACCAGCGTTTTCTGGCTTACCGGAACAAAGTTCTTTGATACTGGCTTGTCATTGGGTACATATTTTCTCTTTGAGACTGCTTTCGCATCTGTAACACTTGCACTTGTTGCCGTTGTGGTGCTCCGTAAGATTAAATTATCTGCTTTCATGATATTTGCAATAATCTACTTTGCATTAATATGGACCTTGCCGGCAGCGTGGATTTGGAATCCAACCGGCTGGTTATATACGATGGGAGTTCGTGACTTTGCGGGAGGTTTAGTAGTGCATGCGGCTGCTGGGTTTGCCGCGATTGCCATATTGGTTAGAATATGGCAGGAGGAAAAGAAGAGAGGATTAAAACAGTCATTGGTAGAAAAGATAAATTTGAATTCCGGCTGGTTAACACTTTCAATCCTTCTTCTATGGGTTGGCTGGTTTGGCTTTAATCCAGGAAGTGAACTCGCTTTTACAAATGAAACCGTGATAGTGGTAATAACCACATTTCTGGCTGCTGCATCCGCAATGGTTTCAACCATGGCGACGAAATTCCTCATTTCCAAAGAGGATCCTGGAGTCTTATATGGTGTGAACGGTGTTCTAATGGGACTCATTGTCATAACACCTCTGGCAGGATATGTGAGTCCGGGAAGTGCAGTTATTATTGGTCTCATAAGCGGGCCCATATTTGTATTTGCAGAGAGAATATTTTCCAAGCCAAAATGGTATACCGATCCGGTCGGAGTACTTCCAGGTCACACCGTTGGAGGAATATTTGGTCTTCTTATGATAGCATTTTTTACACAAACCGCATTTGCAGG
>JAJZYV010000167.1 GCA_021797955.1 Thermoplasmata archaeon | reverse complement strand
GGCCATTTCTGCGGATTTCACAAAGCCAATCAAAATTCCAGATATTGAAAAATTTAGCAGAAGAACGGTACTATTCCTCGGCTCATCCATAGGGAATTTTGAACCGCAGGAGCTTCTGCATTTTCTCATGAATGCATATGAGACAATCGAAGAGGGGGATTGTCTTATTATAGGTGCAGACCTCAGAAAGGAACCTGCAATTCTTAACAGAGCTTATAACGACAGCAAGGGAGTAACCGCTGCTTTCAATCTCAATCTCATCACAAGAATCAATAGGGAATTCGATTCAGAACTTTCAATGAAATCGTTCCGGCATTTTGCTTATTATAATGATAAGGAGGGGCGAATAGAGATGTATCTTAAAGTTCTTAACGATATTGTGGCGAACATAGGCGGAGAGCAAATAGCTTTCAGAAGGAATGAACTTATACACACAGAAAATTCATACAAATTCACCATAGAAGGTTTTTCAGATCTTGTGAAGAAGGCAGGTTTCAAAGTGGGAAAAGTATGGACAGATAATGAAAAATTTTATTCTGTTTTTGTAATAGTTAAATGAGTTTATTAAGAGCCTAACACTGGAGGCTGCAATGTTAATAATCTCATTGGCCTTACTTATATATAGAAAGGGTGACAGAAATGAATATTGATGAAAAGATGAAGAACATAATTGTTGCTGTTGATTTTTCAGAGGAATCTGAAAAGGCTGTGGAATTCGCTCTGGCTCTTATCGATAGGAACCTTGACACAACAATTCACCTTTTACATGTGGTTAAACCATATTTTGCTCCAATCGGGGATACAACAGGAACAACTGAAATTCTTCAGGAGGAAGAGGAAGATGTTCTGAAATCCTCAAGATATAAGATTGAGAGAATGGTAACATCATTGAAAAATAAGGGGGCAAAGAATGTTCATGGAACCGTAAGGGTCGGAGACCCTGTTTCAATAATTATTGCGGCTGTTGAGGAATACAAAGCGGGTCTCATCGTGATGGGAACAAGGAAACATGGATTTGCCAAAGGTATTTTCATGGGTTCTGTATCTGAAAGAGTTTCTGCAAATTCTCCAGTTTCAGTTCTTATAGTGAGATAACTTTCCCTTAAATTAAAGGGAGGCCAATTTGAAAGGGAATGAACAATTAATAAACATATTATGGTTAAATGTGTAAAGTTAATTTGTTCCTTTAAATTTCATAGTGTCTGAATATTACGTTTTTCAAAGGATCTATGAGTGACATTGAGATAAACGTTATGAGAAGCACTATGCCAACATATAATATTGGTATTGCTGTGACAAGGATTCCGGCAGAAGATATTGCGGTTATTACAAGTATATCGGCAGCAGATGCAACCAACAAATATTTCCCAGGTCTTGAGCTCCAGAAATGTCCCCGTTCTCTGATCATATATATGGTGAAT
Source organism: Thermoplasmata archaeon (assembly GCA_021797955.1). The sequence goes on along the minus strand of JAJZYV010000167.1, from coordinate 3,757 downwards.
TGTCCTGAAAACACCAGCATGTCAAATATGAATGTGTGAATCTGGTCTATGGAGAGACTCAAACGCATCCCAATTATGAGAACAATAAACGATTCCATTACAATTAGCATTGCAAGGCTAATGGAAGATCCTACCAGTGATTTCACATTCCATCTTTCAGGCCTACTGGAAAATCTCACGTTATCCGTGGCAATTGCCATTGTTGCAAAATCGTTGGCAAACAGGAGAAGAATTATCTCAAAAGAAGTTGTGACCAGATATCTGAATATGAGAAATGAAAGAGTGAGAAAAATGGCTATCTGAATTGTTTTAATAATCTTGTTTAGGGTATATGTGAGCATTCTCTGGTATATCTTACGGCCATCCTCAACTGCACTTACAGCATCAGTTATTCCTTCATGGGTTAGAACAATACTCGCGGAAGCCTTTGCAACATCCGTTGCAGAAGCAACAGCTATTCCAACTTCAGCCTGTTTTAGTGCAGGTGAATCATTAACTCCATCACCGGTCATTCCGGTTATGTGACCTTCCTTCTGCAACAGTTTTACAATTTCATATTTGTCCTCGGGAAAAACCTCTGCAAAAACATCGCAGGAGTCAATATGCTGTTTTCCCTTTATAACATCGGAAGATATGCAGACCCTTGAACCAATGCCAACCTTTGAGGCGATCTCACTGGCAATTGCTGTGGAATCTCCCGTAACCATCTTGGCAGAAATTCCAAGTTCATTCAATTTGGAAATGAGCTGGTTTGAATCAGGTCTCGGAATATCAAATAGGGGAATAAGGCCAAGGAATTTATAATGCTCTTCGGATGTTTCGGCAACTCCCAGTGTTCTATACCCTCTGTGCGCAAGACTTACCACATTTTCCATGACACTTTTAGAATCAACGTCACTGCATAAACTCAATATAACCTGAGGGGCACCTTTCACTATTGAAATCATAGAGTCATTTTTGAGCACCTTAGATTCAGTTCTCTTTCTGGCTGGGTCGAATGGAATAAATTCGGTTACTTTAAAACCGTTAACATTGAAGTTATTTTCCTTTCCATATTGAATAATTGCAAGATCAATGGAATCCTGACTCGATTCATCTGAGGCAAGCATTGCTGCCTGAATAAGTTTCTCCGATGTGCATTCATATGGTACAGGATCTGTTACGGAGAGTTTGTTCTGTGTCAGGGTACCGGTTTTGTCAAAGCATATGGTATCCATTGAGGCTGCATCTTCCACAGCAGATAGTCTGGTGACTAGAGCACCCCTTCTTGACATATCCAACGCACCTATTGCGGTTGCTATTGTAAATGTAGCCGGCAGCGCCACTGGAATAGAAGCAATTAGAACAACCAAGGCAAATGGTATGGTATCAGCATATGAGATTGAATATATGCTTGAGAAAACTAGAAGTAATCCAACAAGCGCAATATCTATAATTACAAGATATTTAACAATGGATAGGATAAGTTTTTCTAGATGTGACTCAGATCCGGCCTTTTTCACCAGTTCTGTGGTTTTTCCGAAGTATGTTTCTGATCCGGTGGCTGTTACAATTCCGGTGGCTTCTCCTTTCTTGAGCACTGAACCAGAATAGATATCCTCATCTGATTTCCTCCTAACGGGATTTGATTCGCCAGTGAGCGCAGACTGGTCGGAATCCACAATACCGTTGATTATTTTGACGTCGGCCGGAACAATATCGCCCATTCTTACATGAATTATGTCTCCAGGTACCAGTTCTGCAGCGGGAACCTGCCTCCACTGAGAACTTCTCAAAACTCTTGCATTAACATTGATCTTTTTTCGAAGTAACTCAACGGCATCACTTGCCCGTGATTCCTGGAAGAAGCTTATTACACTATTGAATATGAGGAGGGCAAGAATAATATATGTGTCAATATATTTTCCAAGAAAATATGTTATGATGGCAGTTATTTCCAACATCCATGGGACCGGTCCGGATAATTTTTTAAGGAATTTTATTAATGCAGGGGTCTTTTTCTCTTCAATGGAATTATACCCATATTTTTCCCTTCGTTGAGATGCTTCCTCATCTGAAAGACCTGTGTCTCTGGAATCAAGTCTTTTTAGGGTTTCCTGATGATTCTCATTCTGATTTTCTGTCATTCGTCACCGCTTTATTTTGAAATTATTTAAATTAAGTTATGGTTCATACGATTATCTAGACATGAGCAGACCCGCCGGGATTCGAACCCGGATCATGGGCTCCGGAAACCCATATGATAATCCATTACACTACGGGTCCTATTTTTTATACCCTATATTTCTCAGGAATTTCATTCTTTCCTTAGCATTTTCATCTGTTTCAACACCAAGTGGTGAAAAGCCATCCATAACTCCAATGATAGCAGCCTGCTCTTTATGTCTGGCAACAAGAACCTTTATGGGGTTAGATGTTGCTGCAAATATGTTGACTATCTCCTGACACTGTTTTATCTGATTTAGAACGCTTATTGGAAATACATTTCTTAGCATAATGAGGAAGCTGTGGCCCGCGGATATCGCCATAAGATTTTTAACTGCCATATCTGTTAATTGCTGATCCGTTCCATCTCTTCTAATAAGTCTTGGGCCTGAAGCTTCAGAGAAAGCTATACCAAATTCTGCCTTGGGATTAGAGGTTATAATTATTTCATAGAGATCTTCAACAGTTTTAATAAAGTGAGACTGCCCAAGAATTATGCCGCAACCATCAGGTATGATCAGATCAACCGTTTCAATATCTAATTCCTTAGCCATACATGGATAGCATTTTCAGCGTGTTAAAATTATCCATAAATAACAGTATATCTGATGATAAATATTTCATGTATGAATATTAATTAATTCAAATTTAGGTATGATTAACCCTTGTATACCTCGTTCTGCATTATGGCTAAAGGAAAGTCAAATAGGATTTAGGTAAATTCATTAAGGTCTGGATGGTCAGGATATCCAGAACAGTGAATGAAAAAATTGCACAAAATAAAAAAGGTTCCCGCAATGAATACATTGATATTGGATAATAAATTTGGGCAAAAAATAAGGTATTTAATGTATGGAAAAGGTTTTAAATTCCCAACAATGGTTTTTCACTCCTTGAATGATTTGTTTTTTTGGTGAGGTAAGATGAAACATACAAGTGACCAAGTTTTAAAAACAAATAAAAAGTTGAAGATATCTATTATTGTATCACTAATATCCATAGTAATTGTTACATCCCTAAATTTGAAGTATTTATACAATATTGGATATATTGAACCTTCCACCTATCTTATCACCTTTGTTGCATTTTATGTCAGTTTAATTTTGTTAGTAACGCCACTAACTGTTATTTTCATTCATGGGGATAAAATAGTTTATTTGATGGGGTTGCAAATTTTTGGATTTATATGGTTTGACTTTTTCTTTGATTTGACCCTTCTACTGTTCATACCTTGGGTTATAAATTTTTTTGTGATAGGGTACGCTCTAAAAAAATCTGAATTGGCACTTAATAAATTTAATAAACAAAACCATAAGAATCCTCCCACGTTATAATAGATCCTTTACATGTCCATAACCAATTTTTCATAGAAATATTCTTCATCAAAACTTTACAATGTTCATTGCGTACAACATCTTCTTCAAAGTCTCTATGTAAACACCTTGGGAAACAAAGCTAAACAAGCACAAACTTCGTTATGAATCTATAGGGATATTAGATAGATTTATTATATATGTTAAAAAATCGGGGCTAATATAATTAGGAATAAAAA
>JAJZYV010000166.1 GCA_021797955.1 Thermoplasmata archaeon | reverse complement strand
GCTAGACTCCAGCTTTGGCATGGGGGACCTCCAATTATCCCATCTGCCTCAGGTATATCGGATGAGGGTATGTCAAATAGAGATCTCCTATCTATACTAAGCTTATTGTTCTTCTCATACGTTTCCCAGACATCCCGGTCGATGTCGTTAGCGTAAACGATTTCAAACCCTGCTTGATCGAATCCCAAGTCTAGACCGCCGCAACCGCTAAATAAGGATACTACCCTCACTCCCATGACACCTCCAGTATAGCAGCATCAATAGCCTCAGCTGGGTTGTTTGGATCAGGGATATTTTCTCTGGAACATTTTAATGGAATGGGTAATCCACCTTGCCTATTGCTAACCATCTGAATGTATTTTTCCCACTTCATTATCGCGTATGCCTGGAAAGTTTTCCCTTGGTCCAATTTTGCAATTTTTTGGAATACCTTTGATGGATTCTCAATCTGCCACATCCCCCTTACCCTTAGGGATGTAATCCCTAAAGGATCAACCCTGTTTATCCTGCCAAGTTCATCAGTTTTCCCGGATTCCAGCCCTGAGGACAATATTGCGTTATTGACACTCTCTGCAAGTCTTGAGCTTATGCGTTCGTAAACCTCGCGCGAAGCTGCATAGCATGATCCTTGGACAAAGTAAATGCTGCGGACCTGCTTTGATTCAATCCATCCAATTACATAAAATATATCCTTTATTTCCCAATTTCCGCCGTCCGAATTTCTGCATGCATCAACAATCCTGCTGTCATCCCTGTGAAGGGCATCTTTTGGGGGAGAGCTATTTAAGGCTATTGTATTCTTCGGACTCTGCAGTTTTTTTATCTCAAAGGCATCACCATTCTTAACTATTGCATCCGGGGGATTATTCTGGTTGCCCAGCCAGGCGAAATTTTGCCAATATGCCTTTTCGCGCGATTCATCATCATCATAGAAGCGCCCTGACAAAGCATCCTTTATGTAAGATTCAAAGAGAGCGCCGGTAGAATTGATCCTAATTTGGTATGTATCACGCACCTCCTGCATTAAGCCATTTTGCTCCCTTGCTATGGCTTGCATCGCTTCAATCACGTCCACTGGCATAGTAGATGATAGATTAATTAACATAAAAACCTAACCTTACCTATGGATAAGGTCTCCTCAGAAGTGAGATCAAGGATTATGTCAAAAATACGTTCCAATAACTCGGTGCCAGAGTTAACTCTCAGAAGAATTCTTTGGTCTTTGGGGATTAGATTCAGGAAATTTTATGGTGTAGAGAAAATTGATATTGCCGTACCTAAGGAAAAAATTGCAGTATTTGTGGATGGGTGCTTCTGGCACTCTTGCCCATTGCATGGTCACGTTCCAAGGTCAAACACAGGCTACTGGGAGAAAAAATTAGCGAAAAACAAGGACCTAGCTGCCTCTAAGGATCTCAGACTGAAGGAAGCCGAATGGGAAATTATGCACTTCTGGGAACATGAAATTTACGAATCCCCAACAAAATGTGCATTGAAAATCTATGAGATAATCAATATGAAGAAAGGCAATAGATAAATTACGTTGCTTTATCTAAAAAATTTTTTTAAGATTTCAATAGGAGCTGGTCAAGAAATTACTTTTGAATTTACAATGGCCGGTTATATGGAATCTTCATCTGCTGAAATGCATGAAAACCTCTAAAAGCGTGGGCACTTCGAACCAGCAGAAAGCATGGAAGCAAGAGCAAAGAATCCTGTCTGGAATAAGAGTTTGGAGGATACCGTAAAGTTTTCTTCATATTAGAGGGTTCATAATAAACTAAGTTGACTTTTTCCTTAGAATTCACCTGCTATTTATATTCTTCATACTTACGAAAATCATTCAAGTTTCCTAAGCACAATCTCCCCTTTGACATCATAAAATCCTATATGTTCTGATTCTGAGGCATTCAACATCTTCGCAACCTCTTTTGGAAGGGTTATTCTTAGCGATGAGCCCCGTTTAGATGTCTTAGTTACTGCTATAAGTTTATCCATAATATGAAACATATTAATTGTAATTAGTTAATCTTTTTTCAACATTATTTTATTTTGTGGAATATTTGATAGTGTAAAGAAGTTTGTGTGAATAAAAACCATGAATGGGAAATTCAGGAAAAGAAAAAGGATACCTCCTTGAAGACCAGCAAGGGGGTAAACACACAGGGAAAACAAGGAGCGTCGACTTGCAAATTTCACTTTTTCGTTGTGCTAATATATGGAATTTCTAAGAAGAAAAGGTTTTACGTTTCACATAATTCCTCTTATAGCGTCTATAAAACCACTTGGTTATTTCACGATAATCATTTCTTTCTAAACTTCTAATCAACGAATTATAATAACAAATTCGTTCCACTTGTCTCTCATCGAATCCATACATTGGGTAACCATGCCTGTGTAAAACATAGTTCAAAGCGAGCCTTGCAATCCTTCCGTTTCCACCTGAGAACGGATGGATCATTAGAATCATAGAATGCATAATACCAGCTACCATTACTGGATGGAGATCATTTGATTCTAAGTACCAATAAATTAGATTTTTAAGCATTTCCTCAATACGATTTGCCTCAGGAAAATCATATTCTGCAAAAGAGGTTCTTGCGATATTTTTTCTAAGTAATCCAGCGATTGCAGGTTTAGTATTCCGGAATAATTTCCAGTGCCAGTCATTGATCATTTCAAAGGATAAACTCCTTTTCTCTGTAAGGATAGAATTGTAAAGAAAGTAATGTGCTTTGGTTTCCATATTATCAGAAGCTGATCTTTCCCATCTAGTTTTATTCTTCTCAAGCAGGCGTGATGCCTCAAGTAATGTAAGTTTGCACCCAGACATTCGTTGAGAAACAAACGTGAAATATACTCCAAATGAAACTTTTATTGGAATCCCTCTCTTTGTGCCCGTTGATGGAGTTGCTATTTCTGTTGTCCCTTTTATGGGATTAAAAACACGTTGCATCATGTTTGAATCAATTTCTTGCAGGAATCTTTTCTGAATCTCAATAACGTTTTCGGGCACACTTCTTCCGAGATATTTCGACATAACTCTAACTTTCCCATCTATCTTCACATTGTGCCTCAACTCATAAAAAGTTATACCGTTATTTACGCCTTTTCTTATCCAGACCATTGATAACCCCAAGTTATTTGTCGCGTTGTAAAGCAGGGAATTGCAAATATATAACTACTTAAGTCATTCCTGTAAAAGCATTTCCAATTTATTTTAATACTCCATAAAATTTTCATCTCTCACCAACTGAATTTAAGTATAGATCAATTCTCAAAAGTTGTAATTAATGGAGAACATGTCATTTCTTTTGCATATAAGCGCTATTGAATTTCTATTTTATCTAACTCCAAAATAGCTGTTACGCTTGTGGGGTCTTCATAACCTCTATTTCTGATATTCTCTAATAATTTCCTGACCCTGTCTCTTCCGTATTTTGACTCTATGGAATCCCAATCGATATTCCCATGTGCTTTCGCAATTTCTTGAAGAAAAGTCTCTCTCATAATCCCTAATGGAAGACTCCTAGCTCTGTAAACAAAGGAACCTTCAAGTTCGAAGTGTCTTGGAAGTAAACCTACCATCTCCGATCCATTGTAAATCATGAAACGGTGATCACCGTAAGTCACAATATAGGTTTTAAGTAGAGAAACCAGAGTACCCCATCTAGGTACCTTCTCTGTTTCACCGTTTATATATTGATCAGGACCTATCTTCTCCACCATGTTCCAGATGATTGATATCAACCTTTTTACATCAGAGTGCCTGCAGATTAGAATAAGCTGGGAATCTTTATAGTTCCACATCTTCTCTGCTACACGAGATGGATGGTCCAAGTCAGAATCCTCTATTTCACAGAATATGTCTTTATCTTTGTATTTTATCAGCACATCCGGTACAAGTCCTTCAATATTAGGTTCGATCTTGGATTGGATATGTTTTGATTCTAAGAATTCTGAGAAAAGGAATGCGAGCCTTGAATGTGATTCATGATCTGTACTATAATTGCTCTCTATCTTGGTGTCTGGATGCCCTATTGATTTCATCAGTTCTGCCTTCATTTTCATGACATCCTCTCTGCTAAAATCAATGGGAATAAATGGAGGGGTAAATGTTGCTGGTCCATATTTTTCATTTTCCGTATCTGCATTTTGAAGAGACTCCACTGATCTGCAGTTCACTGTAACATTGTGCATTGTCTGCCTAGTAAGCACATTGACAAGTTCATCCTGCGTTCTACCAGTCTCTAAAATCCTAGCCATTTTCTCAGCATCGTCTCTGGAAAGACTGAGACAAGCATAATTCCTGATATTTGACGCAAGAATATCTACGAATTGCTTCGAATTCTGACTGAGCGACTGATACATTAAGATAAGGACAACACCATACTTCCTTCCCTGTGCAAGTAACGTTTTGAGGATTGATTCCGGGATCATATGAGCTTCATCGATTAGAATGTAAGTTCGTTTTTCTGTTGGTCCTTTCTTGATAAGTGCACTCCAGATTCTAGAGAGTATCATAGACGATATCACTCTCACGGAGTTTTCCCCTATGACCCCAAGGTCAAGTTCCGGAACAATGAGGTTATTTGATGATGTAAGAATAGCAGAATCCAAGTCTAATGCACTTTTACCTTCAACAGAGATGACCCTCCTGATCAATGGGTTAGAAACAAGCGGGATTATCTTGTTCATGGTACTCATTATGAAATCACTCCACTGCCGTCCTCCCGAAGAGTAGTCTCTAAGTGCAGCAAATACAGGAGGTTCCTCCCCTGCCGGAAAATATGAAAGTACCTTTTTCCTATCCGGGAGTATTTCAAGAAACTTGCTTAGTGTTAGATCTTTCTCTCTGTTAATCAGTTCCAAGAGTATCCCTCCAAAAACAGTTTCAAGTCTCGGACCCCATGTTCCCATAGATAATACGTCATCTAATGAGAATGCCTGTCTTATCCAGTCACTCACTATACTGGCTTCTACCACACCTCCAGTAATCTTGAGAACATTGATCCCTGAATAGATTCCTTCTGACCCGGGGTAATCTGAACCGCTCAGAAGCACTTTGGTCTTAGTGGATTTCATGAGTGCAAAATTTGAAACTTCCCCATGAGGGTCAAGGAGAACTATGTTACAATCCTCTTCGTCTAGTTTGTTAAGGATAGTCCTGAGATAATTTGAT
>JAJZYV010000165.1:4165-5236 GCA_021797955.1 Thermoplasmata archaeon | reverse complement strand
CCCTAATAATTCACGGACACATACATCTAAAATACATAAAAATGCTAAATCCAGTCATAAGATCAAGGCATTTCTGAGAGGTATAGGTTCAAAAACCCATTAAAATTGTTTAAAATTGTGTTATGAAGCTATTTCCGAAAGATATAAACTGACGATTTATGCCCGGCAGAAGTAGTTCAATGACTATTATATCAATGACTTTCTGGATACTCAATATACAAAAGATATAGGAAATTGTATATTTGTATGGCAATTTATCAACGGATAATTATGACCGATAAAAAAGAAACTGTAAATGAATCCACCGTGATAGGATTGGAATTTATGGTAGTGCGACTCAATGAAATGGTTGATGAAGTTCATGCATGGAATAGGCTATTGAAATATCACACAGGACAGCAGAAAAAACACACCATCGGAACTCAGAAGGGAAGTTATCGCTACAATCCGAAAACAAAAAAGCTGGAAAGGTTAGACGAAGAAGGCAATCTTATAAAGAGCTATTAGTAAGGTACATCTTACAAACATAGGAAACTACGGTACTTCTAAAATATGGATATGTTCATGAGATAGTGTAATTAGGTCAAATGGTACAAAATGGTATGAAATGGTGGTAAAATGGTACTAATATATACTAATTAAAAACTCAATTAATTCCAATAAAAATTAACTATTCTATAATAGATAAAATGGTGAAATGGTAATTTTGTGATCAAGAATATAAAAACACCGGGCAAAGGACAAAAAGTGAATCGGTACATAAGGCACCATTTTACCATTTGATCTCGTCTCATAGAAGAAAAATGTAATGAACCAAGGCAAAAATTGACAGTTCAAAAACACCATTTGATCACCATTTGGTGCCATTTCATACCATTTCATTGGTTACTAGAAAGAACGGGGGAATATTCTTCCCAGGTGTGATTAGCATCATGATTCTCTCGGATTACGATGAGTTCATTCTTATCCAGAAAGTTGATGATATCATCCAGGGTCTTTGACTTCTTGCCTCTGAGCCAACTGAAGTTTGAAACAATGAAGCGTCTCTTGACTGGGCAATTTTCCTTGCTG
>JAJZYV010000165.1:0-4155 GCA_021797955.1 Thermoplasmata archaeon | reverse complement strand
TTCAGCACTATGAAATTATAGACTTTCTCGGCCTTCTGGTTGAATTCCGGCTCTTCTATATTCGCAATCTCTTTCTTGTAGCCCTCAACAACCCTGTTCAGAAACCCCAAAGTCCATTCTATGTGTCTCGCATCTACTTCAAGCTTTATAGGTTTTTGAGAAATATTTTTAGGTTCCTGAAGCCAGAGCGTGAATTCATAGAGCATCATATTTACCGCAATGCGCAAAATTAGTTCTGCGTTCTCAGTAGGGTATCTCGGGACTTCTTCCTCTTTAATACGCGATGAACCTTCAAGCCTCAATTTCTTTAACTTTTCTAATGCAGCATCGCTCACAGTATAAGTAGTTGGATATCTTTTCTGGAATAGCCCTAGGACTGCGTCTGAGATTATGTATTTGTAATAATCCATAACACCGCTGAACCATTCATTATTTTGTTTGTCATAGGCCTTGTTTACGGATTCAAGGTCGATATCCTTGTAATCCTTTTTGACAATAATGCATCGTCTAAGAAGCCCCAATTTGAGGGTCTGTGGAGTCAGCTCACTTGGATGAAGATCTCCATAAAGTGTGACATATCTCCCCTTTGGAATTCGGATAGGCTTTCCTCGCAAATTTCTGTCCACAGCATCACCGTAATAGAGGTTGTTCATCATTTCTATGTTTCCCGTGTCGTACCTTTGTGAATTTTGCAGTCTCAACTTGACCCCAAGTTCCGGGGCCTTGAAATTAATGACATTCTTTTCTTTTAGGAGTTCAACTATACCCTCTGGAGATCCATCAAAAGTTCTTGAGGTGGATTCAACATCAGGGTGTTTTATGAATTGCGAAATTACCCCTACATCATCATCCATTCTGCGCTTCACAAGCTCCAGTATTTCCTCTGTTAATTCATCCTCATATCTTATCCAGGAAGATTTATGAAACTCATCGGGTGGGGCTACAATTATGGCAAAGAGGTTAGCCCTCGGTTTTAGTTTTTTCAGATCATCTTCTTCATTCCTGACGAACCTTCCAAGGTTACGAGATATGTTGATTAGCAGCATTTGCTCAACTACATCCCGATCATCACCAGTGAACATGCAGATATTCTCTGCTAATCTTGTCATTGGGCTAACTTCACTGTTTGATGTTATAGCATCAACAGCTGTTGATTCCACACGATTTATATTGTTGTTTTCTATATTTTCCATTAAGATCACTTCCTGCTCCTGTTTACCGACAGGGGCTCATTTTTTTCAATCTGATTTATTCCTTTTCTTATCAAATTCTACTATCAGACTCTTTGAAGTTATTTTCAACTGAACCTTGTCTTTTGCTTTGAGTTCAAAGAGTTCTACAATAGCTTGTGGAATGTTCACGTACAAACTTGTACCTGTTGACATGAGGTGTCTTTCCATTTCATCTCCTTAACCAAATAATTATGACTTCTATTTAAATCTATATTTTCTTCCAGCCAATAAAATACGGGTTCTGCAAGCGATTCAACCTTCAAAAATAGTGGATGTGAGAAATGATTTTTCATTTCTGATTTATATAGGCACGCCATTGTTAACAAGCCCCTTTAAATTCCCCAAGAAGGATCACTAAGGAAGTCAACTGGATCTTCCTGCTTTATGAACTTTGAATTGGCGTTCTTGGACTCATCATAGATGTTCTGAAATTTGGTTGTCAAGCGTGGTGGTACGAGCTTCAAGTGATTGAAATGCTCGAGATCATTAATGAGGTAATAAGGTGAGCCCCCTGCCTGTTGGATGATTTTTTGAAGGTTGTTCTCAGTGATTTTAACCCCTTCCAATTTGATCACTTTCTCTGCCAGCTTTTTCAAGTTTAGATCAGAAAGTCCATTGAATTCGAGAATTGTGAATCTGCGCAGAAATGCCGGTTCAAAATTGTCTAGCTTGTTAACAGTTATTATTACTTTGAGCCTCCCTACTACTTGCTCCAGTGGTTCATGTAAGACTTTTTGTGCGTCCTTAGTCATTCTGTCAGCTTCATTCAATATCACTTTGTGACCCGAATTGTTTTTACCTGTCGCCCTGTTTATGTCGTACTCAAACATACTTCCGCGCATTCTAATCATTTCTTCCAGTTTTCTTGCCTGTTCAACACCTGATGCGTTTGCTATGTTCATGACGGTCTTCTTCATGTCGGGTCTAAACGCCTCTGCTACGGTTGTTTTCCCAGTCCCTGGTGGTCCAACAAGAATGAGATGTGGTATTTTCTCAACTGGGAGCTTTTCTAGACCTTTCAGAAATTCCACATTTTCGTCTTGGCCAACAATGTCATCCAGGGACGACCACCTATACTTCTCATGCCATGGTAATACGTTCCCGAGTTCAGTTCTTTTTTCCACCTTGTCGGTGCTATCTGAGTTACTATTATGGTTACTCATAGTAACTATGTCGTAGCAGACTATTTAACAGTCGCCTTATTCCATATGAGAATAATTATTACGACGAGTAATTTCTAAAATCTTGAAATAACTACTGCTTAAAAATTGCGATTCTGAAAAATCCGAAGCACACATTACTATTTGAAATCTAATTTATAGCCATGCTACCAATTAGCATCCTATAAACTTAAGGAATAACAGAATCGAAAGTGCCTTCTAATAATATTAGTCGAGAAGTCTCATTATCGCCTTGTCGCCCACTGTAGCAACAAATTCAAAACCTGCCTCCAAGTAAGCCTGCACATAATTTGATGGAACTGCTACCTGCCTGCTACCGTTAGTCCTGTTTTTCAGCCTCTTTATGTCCGACTCGATTAAGTCCCACATCTGCTTTGTCTCCTCTGTTAAAACTTTCTCCGACTCTCCATCAATCCTTAACTGTGCCTCATATACCTTGGCTACTCTCTCCTGATATACTTTTTCGAAGGATTCCCATACCTTTTCTGCTATCTCGTCAGATTCTGAAATCATGATTTTGTTGATCTCATCCTCACCCTGGTTTCCGAAGTACTTGAGCATTCCCTTGACAACTTCCCTGTCTATCTCTTCCCTGCTTACTTCATAATTATGGGTTCCAAGATACTTTGTTGATCCTTCATAAGCCTGCCTTAATTCTTCTATGTGCGCGGTCATATCCTCATAAACGGATTGCATGTCGCCCTTATGCCCGGATATGAACTGTCTCCAAGAATGTGTTATCAGTCCTTTGCTCTCTGCCAGTGCCAGTTGTGTCACGAAATATCTTCTTAAAATGTAAGGTCTCCAACTGAAGCCGCTTTTCATAATAGCATCCTTGATGAATCTGCTCACGTAATCCGTTGCAAGAAATGACCTATCGCTGATCTGGGCAGGAACGATTAACGGGCTGTCGGATTTCAAATCCTTCCTCTGCTCCAGATATTCCTTCAGGTAAACGCATCCTTCTTTTGACAGGAAAGTATAGTATTCACGGCTGTTCTTGCTCAGTGATGTTCTCACCCTGATCCTGAGCGGCATTTTTGTTATTTCCACCTTGCCATCATCGATCTGCAGGTCCAACAAATCTGAAATCTTCAATCCATCTGTGCCATCAAAATTGCCGATTACCTCTGGCCTCACTCCCGAAAATGCAATCAGGCTGATCATCAGCCCTGTCTTCGTTCTCGCCTGTCGCAAAACTGTTGCCAACTGCTCGTTTGTTGGGACTTGCTCATTGTCCTTTACGGGCCTTATGTGTTTGTTTCCGATCTTTACCTTAACCTTTCCATTGACACGGTTAAATTCAAGGAAGCTCACAACCGATTGTAAATACACCGCTATACCTGACCCGGATTTGCCTTCCTTTTCAAGCTTCCTGACGTATTCAATGTGTTTGTCTGCGTATGTGTCGGCATCAGTTTTTGCCAGCTGGATTAGCCTTTGTGGAGAATCCTTCATTACTTCGAGCCATTCGACCTTGACTTTCTCATCACTGAAGTCCAGATTTTTCCCATCAATGCGGTTTAGAAATTCAAGGAACATTCCAAGATTTCTGAGATAATACCCTGCCGTAAGTTGACTCCCCGCCTTGGTATCATCATTCCATTTTTTCACAAGTTTGTTTTCGAGCAGCAAGTGCCACCTTACACCTGATTTTCTCATACTCAAATAATGGGCGAAAATATTTAAGGATTATTAATTGAATAATTTTTTAGGAAATTTAAACAATAAGCGAACCCCGG
>JAJZYV010000164.1 GCA_021797955.1 Thermoplasmata archaeon | reverse complement strand
AGGATCAAGAGACACACTCAGGATGGAAAAAGGAATGCTTTTATCAGGGCAGGATTTTAATAGTGATAAAAATCCATATGAATCATCAATATCTTTTATTGTTAATATGGATCATGATTTTATTGGAAGGGACTCTCTTTTAAAAAATAATGAGCCAGAGTTAATTTTTAGAGGTTTCGTTATGGATGATAAAAATTCCTTCCCAAGGCATGGAAGTAAAATACACAATCTTGAGAATGAAGATATTGGTTATATTACAAGCGGGACAATCTCTCCAACCTTGAAAAAAGGTATAGGATTAGGTTATGTTAGAAGAGAACACAGAAAGATCGGAACAGAAGTTCTCATAGAGACGAGAAAAGGTTTCACCAAAGGGTATATTTCTAAACCCAAGATAATTCCATGAGTTCCAATGGAAGAAGCCCCCCCTCCCCCTAATATAGCTGTGACATTATTTCCTGCTTTTTCTTCATCCACAGATCCAGTTCATACTCATTAATGCTTTGATGATCCCTGTTTTGTCTGATCTGCTCTAATCTTTCATTGATATATGCCAATTCACCTTGGAGTTTCATTCTCATCTGTTTATCCATAACAGGCATAGGGGTTAATTTCCACCACACTCAAAAATCTATCTTATTTTGTAATCAATTTTATTATCAATATCAGATCAAATAATGATATATAGCAGTCATACATTGTACAACATGATTAAATCAATCAAAAAGAGGGATGGCAAAACTGTGCCATTCGACCAGACAAAGATATCGAGGGCAATCTACAAAGCAATGTTATCTCTTAAGTATGGGAACATGCAGGAAGCAGAAATTCTGGCTCAAAAGGTCGTTGACAGTTTCTCACAATCTAAAAACATTCCCACTGTCGAAAACATTCAGGATAAGGTAGAGTCAGTTTTAATGGAGACAGAATTAAACGGAAAAAGATTCAACGAGGTAGCAAAGGCATACATTCTATACAGAGAAAAAAGAAGGTACATAAGGGAGGAAAAAGAAAGACTCGGCGTTAAGGACGATCTCAAGTTAACGCTGAACGCCGTCAAGGTTCTTGAGGCCAGGTATCTATTAAAGGACGAGGAAGGAAAAATCATAGAAACACCAGATCAGATGTTCTGGAGGGTAGCAAATCACGTCGGGATAATAGACGCCCTATATGATTATGCAAATTATCAAAAAACAGGAAATTTAATGGAAGATGGAAAGAAATTATCAAACCTTCTTAACACTCAGATCGAAGTACTTGAAAGAGGCTTTAAGGAGCTTGAATTGGAAGGCGTTTTAAAGGGAACATTTGGCCAATTCATGGATTTTATCTATACGAAGCCAACAAGGGCGGAAAAAACTATAGAAGATTTCCACGAAATGATGAAAAGTCTGGAATATGTGCCAAATTCACCCACGATGATGAATGCAGGAGCAAGGCTGGGTCAACTATCTGCATGCTTCGTTTTGCCGGTAGCAGACAGCATAGGAGAAATTTTTGAAGCTGTAAAGCACACTGCTGAAATACACAAATCCGGAGGCGGAACGGGATTCTCATTTTCAAGACTCAGAAACAAGGATGATATCGTGGGCTCGACAAAGGGTGTTGCGTCAGGTCCAGTGTCTTTCATGAAGATATTTGACACAACAACTGAAGTAATAAAGCAGGGCGGAAAGAGAAGAGGAGCCAATATGGGCATTCTTAAATACAACCACCCCGACATCATGGAGTTCATTACCAGCAAAGATTCTGAAAACACAATCCTGAGAAATTTCAACATATCCGTGGGAATGGAAGATGAGTTCTTTGAAAAACTAGACAGTGACGGGTATATTGATCTGAGAAATCCAAACACAGGTAAATTAGTTTCAAGGATAAAGGCCAGAACAATGTGGGACTCAATTATAACACATGCATGGAAGACTGCCGATCCCGGTCTAATATTTTTGGACGAAATTAATAGAGACAATCCAGTTAAAAACATTGCAGACATAGAAGCTACAAATCCATGTGGAGAACAACCATTGATGCCCTACGAGTCATGCAATCTCGGATCCATCAACCTGGCGAAATTCGTTTCAAATGGAGAGATCCAGTGGGACAAACTTAGAAAAGTAATACACACCTCCACAAGGTTTTTGGACAATGTGGTTGATGCAAACAATTTCCCAGTTAAAGAAATAAAGGAAATGACAAGAAAGACAAGAAAGATTGGCCTAGGAATAATGGGATTCGCCGACATGCTGATAATTCTTGGAATTCCATACGACAGTGAAAGTGCCCTAAGAATTGCAGAGGATGTTATGAACTTCCTGGACAAGGAATCTCATATAGCATCAAGCAAATTAGCAATAGATAGAGGGGTTTTCCCTGGATGGTATGGCTCTGCCTACGAATCGGAAAATGTGATGATGAGGAACTCCACAACAACAACGATCGCACCTACAGGAACAATCTCCATAATAGCTGGGTGTTCCTCCTCCATAGAGCCCCTGTTTGCCATAGCATTCATGAGACATGTGCTTAATGGCCAGGAGTTAATCGAAGTTAATCCATTATTTGAGGAGATAACAAAGAAAAGAAACCTGTATTCCGAGAAGTTGATGCAGGAAGTTGCAGTTACCGGTAATTTAACCAACACAAGCCTCCCGGAGGATCTGAAGAGACTATTCAGGACAGCCCATGAAATTGATCCTGAATGGCACGTGCTGATGCAGGCCACATTCCAGAAATACTGTGACTCTGGAGTATCGAAAACTATCAATCTACCGCATGATGCAACTCCTGATGACATAGGAAAGGCCTACAGGCTTGCCAAGGACCTTCATTGCAAGGGAATAACAGTTTACAGAGACAGAAGCAAAACAGAACAAGTTCTTTACTCTGGAACAACAAAGACAAAGGCCAAGGAAGAAGTTAAGGAGAAAATCGCAGTCATTGAAAAGATGACTACAGAGAGTAAAGAAAGAAAGAGAACTGTTGACGCCCAGTTCCTAAAGCTTGAAGCCACATTCGATCCTGCTTGTCCTGACGGAAAGTGCGATAAGTAGTGGGAATCCAGGAAATAAAAGAGGAAGTTATATCCAGGAAATTTACAGCTTTCTCCGGTGATATTAGGGCGAAAGATGAGATTTCATCTGAATTTTTTCTCAGCCTTTCCATTAAAAATTTTTTCCTGACAGAGTTATGGGAATATGCCGGAAATTTGAACATGGAAGAAATTTATACGGAAACAAAGAAACTCCTTCTTGAAAGTAAAATACCTGATATGAACTCCCTTGGAATCCACTTTGAGGATGTGATGAATAAACTGATAGCCTGGATTAAGAACCATTACTCACCAAAGCAACAGGGATAACAACCATGGAAAGAAAGACTTAATATACTCATAAAAATATAAGTATGTTGGCTATAGAAACCTTTTTAAATAGCAATGTTACAGTGGTTTACGAGGGAAACATGTCCAGAATGGTATGTACTCTCCTCAGTTATGATGATATGGGTGTCATGGTCGCATACAGGGACAGCAAGGTTTTCATTCCATGGAGATACTTAGAACAAATTAGGGAGGTAACAGAGGAAGACAGGCAGGAAGAATTAAAAAAGGAGAAAATAGATCAGAGAGCTCAAACTTCTCCAGTTTTAATATTCTCAATCACAATGTTGTTTATCGGTTCACTGGTAACATATCTATCATACTATTTCATAAAACAAATTCCAAATTATGGAATACAGAAGGGTGTAACCGCAGCAATTGCCTCACCCGTAATCATAGTGGGCATTCTTGGTTCATTCCTTGCAATGTTCAGTGGAAGGCATAGACTTGCCACTTTTCTTTCCGGAGTATCCATAGTGGCAGTTATAGTTATAATCGTGTTTTTTGGAATAAGATAGTTTAATTTGGTGTCTCTGTTTTCATATCCTTTAATCCATAGGTAGAATACAGATAAACCAGAGCAAAGAAAAACATAAAAAGCGGGATCAATAAAAGATCACTGATCACCTTTACACACTCTATATACCAAAAGGCTGAAAACGCCAAAAGCAAAGAAGATACCACAACCTTCATGATTGCCTGCTTTACCTTTCTTATTTGAGATCTTAGCACTATGGAAAACACGATAACAAGCACAACACCAACAACTATCCCTATGAGAGTGGAATCATATCCTTGAGGGTACAGTCCCACAAGAACTATAGCAGCCTCAAATGCCTCTATTACTCCTGCAGTGAATGCTGTGAGAACTATCCCAGTATCCGTTTTTTCCTCCTTATGAGACTTTGGAAAGCTCTTCATATGTTGCCATTTCATAGATCTCTTTGCACTTTTTGCCAGTCTTTGGGCGAAATATAAGAGGAGTGTCGCGGACACCAGTCTAACGTATAAAATTGGAAGAAGTGAAATGGCCGAACCAACAATTGAGGTGGGTATAAGCACAACTATTACGCCGAGGGAAGCTGCAAGCAACGGGACGTTTGATTTGGACTCCACGGAAAGTGTCATTGAAATAGCTGAGGCTTCTGACATTTCAAGCAGTATTATTCCCATTGCAGCAAGAAAAATTGCCAAATCGAAATTAATCACACATCGTGAATTAGATATGTTATTAAAATCTTACATTAATTCTGCAAAAAGGAAACAAATTTATTAACAGATTAGAAATTGATTAGCATGTGCGAGGAATGTTTTGATGAACCCTGCAATTGTCAGATGTGCTATGAGTTCAGACATCAACAAGCTTGCCCTATCTGTGGTCACTTAGTTATGCTTGACTGCTGCCAAGGCTTCTAAGATGAGAAATATTATAATTATTACCTAAATATGGATATATTGGCAGACGTTCAGTCTTTACTTTACAAATTGAAGGCAATTCTTAAACACAACCTCGGCAAAACCATTCTAGTAGCCATTTCTATTTTGATATACAGTGTTATTTCCGAATACTTAATCGAAAATCCCATCCCCAGTTCAGGCATTCATTCAATTCTCAACTCTGTCTGGTGGACAATGCAAACTGTAACAACAGTCGGATATGGTGATGTTGCCATTGTTGGGGCAGAAGGAAAAATCAATGGTATATTCATCATGATATTTGGAGTGGGGAGCTTCAGCCTCCTTCTTGTATCAATAGGTGCAGAAATTATTGACGCAAAATTATTGAAGCGTTTGGGTCAGGTGAGAACTAAAATGAAAGATCATATTGTGATATGTAATTATTCAAGCAAGCATGCGGATGTAC
>JAJZYV010000163.1 GCA_021797955.1 Thermoplasmata archaeon | reverse complement strand
AAATAATACTGGAATTCAGTGAAACCCGTTGTATCTGGTGATAACTGCGCTATTTATATCAGAAGTTCCATGTTTTCGGTCAGATAGAGTATGCCGCGATAAAATCAACCAATTTTTGACAATGTCGTTTTCAGGAAAAATGCGAAAGTATTGTCAAGAATTGACAAAATAAAAATGATTTATAATATAAGATGTGACATAGGCTTCTATATAAGAGGCTATTAGAATCAATGCAAAGGAAATTGCTAAAAGGGTTAAAAACTGTTTCATATCTTCATAAATTGTTCCCAAAAAAAGGTCTGTATTTTCCCCTCTTGAATATGCAACAAACGAATCTATTAAAATCTTGGATAAATAAAGCCCCGAAATTATTCCGAAAACATAACCGAAGGATTCAGGTATTAATTGCGGTAAAATAGAATACAGAGTAAAATACCAAAATTGTGAATGTAGGGAGCTGGCTATAGTAATGCCCGGTAGATATATGGATGAATAAATACCCAAAAAAGGCAAGAAAAACATTGTGAAACCGCCTAAAATGAAGAATTTTAGGTCAATCCCAATATTATTATTAAAAATAGAGGTTTGAACCTCAGCATATCCTTGAGGAGAAGTAAATCTATCTGCTAATAGAGGGGGAGGTGTAGGGAAAGTTGTGGCATCTGTTATGTGCCAACCGACAATAATGGCCATGATAAAGGGGATAAAATAGAGTAGACCTCCAACTGAAAGCATGCCAAATCTACTTCTCCTAACAACCTTAAACGGGCTATCCTTTACGGTATCTTTCTTATTAGTAATTTTTTCTGTTAAACCAGTCATATAAAACGTTTTAAGTTTCAAGATCTTACCAATTCTATCAATATGAGATGTGGTCAGAGAGGTTGATCTTAATGGGTTTGTTCCCAGCGGTTTCTTTTTTTTGGTAGGTGTTGCTCTATTATCTTTTAACTTATAAAATTCCTTAAATTCATCGTAACTGATCAGCCTATTATTCATTCTTTTCTGTTTTTTACCGCTTTTCAACATGGAACTCTTTTTTACGTCATAAAGTTTCAGTGGATGCACAATTGCACATCTAAAGCTATTATCAGTGTACTTCATTGCATTTTTGGCAAGCAGATTGTCAGCAAGCGGTATTAACGGTATTACCATGAAAATAGATCTTAATGATGTTTTTCCAAAGTTGCTTAAAGATAATATTTTTCTTGACGTTTTCAACTTCCCTGTATGGTTGCTTTCAAAGTATGTTATTCTAAGATTAAGTATTATCCCTCCTGGTGTAAATCCCAAATAGAAAAATAGACAGTAATAAAAAAATGTGATTAGCAAGAATAGAATAAGGAAATCAATTCCGCTTGAATTAAATAACAATCTATGAATAGAATTATGTGTATAAAGATAATAAAATGGGAATTGAAAGATTAAAGGCGGTTCATTATACAAATGCACTAGCAAGAGAGTAACTAACCCCATAATTACAGTCAAATCGACTATATACGATAGAAACCTAGTAAAATAGTCTGAAATTTCAAATCCTATAATTCCTATACTTTTATACATAGCAACCCAAATCCTTGTGCATAATTATCTCAATTCCCCGATAGATATAAAATAATATCACCTAAAATTTTCTTATGCTTCCCTAAATATCCCCATTCTTTTTATAAAAGCAGCATTACTAATTTCCTTTTTTTTTCATGAACCTTTTCCGTGCAGCATAAATGGGATAATTATAGGTAACTGTTCCGCCCTTTTGGACGATTAAGGAGATCAAACATCTATTCTGAGCGTCATAATTCAAGAAATATTTTTTCTTTTCCCCCTCTAATCCTAAAAAGGCAAACTCAAACATGTATTTATGAAAAATCTCCAGAATGTAAATTGGTATTATTATGAAGGATAATACCAACATTAATGATTCAGCTGAATATAATGACGTACCAGAAAATGGAATCACTAAGAAAAACATCAATATTAATGAATAAATAAATAATGATAAAATTATCCTTTTCCAGCCAGTTTGTTTGTTCCTTAAATTTACTTCCACCAGAGCAAGTTCATACGGATAGCTTTGATCATTTATTATAAAATTATTGGGAGTAAAAACTATTTTCATAAGTCTCACGCTGACTACAGTGCTCCTATTGCCATAGCGTAACCTTTCATGAACCCACCCAGAGTCGTTGCCAGTACCGAAGAATCAGCTACAATGGCGGCAACGTCTGCACCAGATGCTCCAGCGTCTGCAGCTGCTTGTGTTGCAGCGGTTAAAGCAGCCTTATAAGAATAAGCTTTATATATTGCAAAGAACAGACCGGCAGCAAAAGCCATTAGAGCGGTGTATGGTAGTGGTTGCGTGTGTAAAGCATAACCTAACAAGTTACCAATAGAATTAATTATAAATCCTAATCCAGAAGCATTAATTGCATTGAGAAAAGATTGTACCGGATTGCCTTGAGATGGACTCCACCATGCAAAATAATAATAGGCAAAATTTTCATTGCTCACCTGACTGTGACCCGATTCAAAATAACTTACGGATGTCCCAACTTCGTTTAATATCATAGAACCACCCAAAGTAGCGTAAAATCCAAAAAACATTGTCGTTACAAGTATCACAGAAATGACTAAACCGATTCTTTTCCTATTGAACTTCCTTTGTTTCTTATTTACTGTTGTTTGTACTCCTTGTGAAATCATGAAAATATCCAATTTTTTATGATTCCGAACAGAAATCTCATTGGCTAAATACCCATTACGCATCAAAGAGGTTATGCTTTCTGACATATTCCCTGATCTAATACATTTATTTATGACTTTTTTATAAACCTATGGCGATCATTGATTGTCAGAAATTTTACGTGAAAATATGCTCTGGACAGTTTAATATTCTACGTTTTTGAATCAAATTTCTGTATGATGTAATGCTCATTATAGAACTTCATTCGTGGAATCAATGATATCAGGGTTCTCTGTCAATTTTTTTGCAAATGAAATAACAGTTGATGATCGCCATAGATCCATTGAGTAAGTTTTTATTTGTTGAACGATACATAAATTATACTCATGAACAATGAAAAAAGATCGTTAATTATACAGGGTGACGGAACAATTTTTTTAGATGTTGAGATCGATGCAAATCACGAATGTAGAGATAAGCTTGGAACTTTTGCGGAGTTAATAAAATCTCCAGAGCATATACATACATATAAGATTACACCGCTTGCAATATGGAATGCAGCTTCTAGCAAGATATTGCTAAATGATATTATGAAATTTCTAGTTGCAAATTCAAAATTTGAAATTCCATCAAACATAGTTGTAAACATAGAGGACTGGTACAACAGATATGGAAAGGTTAAACTAGTCGCGGATCCAAATGTGCCGGTCTATTCGCCAACTGTTAAAAATATACCTGAATACATATACCTTGTTTCCGAAGACGTTACAGCAATTCAGGAAATAGCCAGCAGAAAAGTCATGAAGCAATACATAACAGAAGTTACTTCTCCTCGGGCAATTAAGGTAAAGTCACTCTACAGAGGAAGACTCAAACAGGCCCTAATAAAGATCTCATATCCAGTAGAGGATCTTATTGGATTTTTAGCGGGTGATCAACTTGATTTTTCACTTGCAGAAAAAACCAGGAACGGCAAAGATCTTCACATAAGGCAATATCAAAAGGAGGCAATTGATTCCTTCATAAGTGGAACGTATGGAAACATGAGCGGGATAGTAGTACTTCCAAGTGGGGCAGGAAAGACACTGGTTGGAATGGGTGTTATGGAAAAGATTAAAGAAAACACTCTCATAATAACCACGGGAACTATCGCAGTCAGGCAATGGATCCGAGAAATTCTCGATAAATCCAATCTTTCTACAGCTTCAATAGGTGAATACACTGGCGAAAGCAAAGAAATTCTTCCCGTCACTGTGACAAGCTACCAGATTCTTACATATCACCAGAGAAAGAAAAAGGAAGATTCTGATAAAAACCAGGATGGTGAATTTGCACTGGATAATCCCGTTTCTGATGATGAAATTGCAGAAAAGTATCCTAACCTGGATGTTTTTAAGGCAAGGAACTGGGGTCTTATAATATATGATGAGGTGCATCTGTTGCCAGCACCTGTTTTCAGAATTACCTCGGAGATACAGGCGAAGAAGAGACTTGGCCTCACGGCGACCCTCGTCAGAGAAGATGGTAAGGAGGATGATGTGTTTTCACTTATAGGTCCTAAAAAATTCGACGCACCATGGAAAGATCTTGAAAAGCAGGGGTGGATTGCTACTGCCCAATGCTTTGAGGTTCGTGTAAAATTCCCCGATGAGGAATTGAAAATGTCATATGCCATAGCTCCCCCGAAAGACAAATATAGGGTTGCTGCTGAAAACCCCTCAAAAATGGAAGCAATTAAATCCATAATATCACGGCTTTCACCGGATGATTCAATTTTAATTATTGGAGATTACATAGATCAGCTGGAACGAATGTCAAAGGATCTAAACGCTCCAATAATCACAGGAAAGATGAAGAATGTTCTTAGAGACGAGCTTTACTCCAAGTTCAGAAAGGGAGATATCAAAATGCTTATTGTATCAAAGGTTGCCAATTATGCAATAGATCTTCCCGATGCAAACATTGCCATACAGATATCCGGTACTTTTGGTTCCAGGCAGGAGGAGGCCCAAAGACTTGGAAGAATTTTGAGACCAAAATCCACCGGAGTAAACGCGAATTTTTACAGTATCGTAACAAAAGATACTGTAGATCAGGAATATTCCATGAGAAGGCAGCTGTTTCTCACAGAAAGAGGATACGGTTATACCATTATCGAGCACGAGGAAATATTGATGAATGTCAGAACTGAAATGACTAAAAAATTATGAATAATGGCACTGATCAACTATGAAAAACCAAAAAATCTTGATTCGCATGTGAACGACCGAATATAAGACTCCAGTTCATTTCAATTTCATCTTTTCGCCAAAGCGTATTCCCACATTTATATTCTTTCCTCCAATAATTTTCTCAGGGGTGCTTCCCGCCGATATACAAATTTTTTGTCCATCATTCAGTTCAACGTCCAGCCGATATCCTGAACCTTCAAATCCGTATCCTAAAATTTTGCCGGTTATTTCTGAGCTTTCAACGATCTCTATTTCTTCCGGCCTAACCGCTACCTTTTCCCCTTTAACTTTGATTATATTAAACCCCAGGAATCTTGCAAGTTTTTCACTTT
>JAJZYV010000162.1 GCA_021797955.1 Thermoplasmata archaeon | reverse complement strand
TGCTGGTGCACTGGCCGTTGTTGACTGGGGAACTGCCCTGGCTCCAATGAGAGTTGCAAAAGAAGAGGGAAAGGATATATTTGTTTTTGTTGATGAAACGAGACCAAGGCTCCAGGGAGCAAGACTCACTGCTTGGGAACTTGGACAGGAGGGGATTGATCACGCAATTATAGCAGACAATGCTGCAGGATATTTTATGAAAAAAGGGGAGGTAGACCTGGTGATAGTTGGAGCTGACAGAATATGCGCCAATGGAGACTTTGCAAACAAGATCGGAACATATGAAAAGGCAGTTTTAGCAAAGGAAAACAAAGTTCCATTTTATGTTGCAGCACCAGGAACAACGTTCGATTTTAATATTAAAAATGGGGAGGAAATACCAATTGAAGAAAGAGGTGAGGAGGAAGTCCTGATCGTGAATGAGAAAAATATTGGGCCAAATACCAGCAAAGCAAGGAATCCAGCCTTTGATGTCACCCCTTCCAAATACGTAACGGCTTTCATAACGGAATATGGTCTTTTCGAACCTTCAAAGATTGGAGAAATTAAAAAATCTATTCAGGCAGATCTCTTTATGCGAGACTGACCTTTTAAAAAAAATAATATTTTAAAAAATTAGACTTCTGGAATCAGTTCTTCATTGTCTATGATTCCCTCGTCTTTTACCTTATGTAGTCCAGCCATTATTCCGTGCACTATGAAGACAGTGACCACATTTAGCGCCAATGCGAATATACCGAGATATATGAAGTCAAAGCTCTTTGGCAATAGGGTTGAACCGCTGAAACTGTCCAGGTATTCACCATAAATAGCGGCGGATACTCCAATCAACCATCCTGCACCCACTGACCACTTACTTAACTTACGAGTGAACAGCGAGATGTAAATCGCAGGGAGCGTTTGTAATACGAAAGCACCTCCGAGTGTTTGAAGGTATACTATATTCCCTGAAGCGACAGGTAAAAGAGCAAATGTCAAAGAACCACCGATTATGAACAGAACCAGGACTCTTGAGAGAAGGGCTTGCGTCTTAGCTGAGGCATCTTTGTTGATATATTCCTTATAGACATTTCTTGTTAAGAGGTTTGCTGATGCTATTGCCATTATTGAAGCTGGCACTACACTTCCAACCACTATTGCTGCGTAAACAAAGGATGTAAATGCTGATGGGAACATATCCTTGACCAGGTATGGTATGGCGAAAGATGATACCGGGTTGGTTCCCTTACCGTTAAAGACCACTCCCTGTACTGTAACTGCTGCTATCCCAAGTATTGCCACAATCAGCAAAAGCACATTGTAAAGTGGAAGAAGCGATGCATTTCTCTTTATTGTTCTCCCGTCCTTAGCAGAAAGTGTTCCTGTTACCCCGTGCGGATAAAGGAATAGGGCAAGGGCTGAACCAAGGGCAAGTGTTGTGTATCCCAGGCTGAGTGTGGGAGATACCATTAGTGGAGTGTCAGCGCCAAATATAGATTTGGCCCCGCTGAAAATTGGTCCAAAACCGCCAAGTTTGTAGGGTATGTAGATGATTACCGCAAGAACGGCAACCCAGATTATTGCATCCTTTAGAATTGCAGTTAAGGATGGCCCCCTTAATCCGCTGACAAAGGTAAAAATAGCAACAACCGCAAAAGCTGCAATCAGCGCAACTGATACTGGAACTGCCATTGCCCTGAATATATACCCTATACTTACTTCCTGAAGAGCTATGTAGGGCATTTCTGCAACAACTCCGGTGATACCTATTAGCATTGCTAGCAATTTGGAGTCAAACCTGTCTCTTACGTAATCAGATGAGGTAATGTAATGCCTTTTCTTTGATACTGCATATAGCTTCGGCATTGTTGCATATACGATTGGGTAGATCATTATACCGTACGTTATGGCGAACATAGCAAGTGATCCACTGCTTGCTGCTACTCCGGGCACTGCAATCAAAGTGTATGCAGTGTAAAGATCTCCACCAAGCAAAAACCATACAACTACTGTACCAAATCTTCTGCCACCGAGACCCCATTCCTCAATGTCACTCATATCCTTGGGTTTTCTCCAAAGATAAGCTATGAATCCTGTGAAAAGGGCAACTATAACCACTATGAGAAATATAGCGTAGTCAAGATCATTAAAATATGAACTCATTGTGAACTGGCCCCCTTATTTTTAACTTCTGATCTTTCTATCAGGTAAACGGTCGATGTTAGAAACGCAGCTATAAAAATCCACATGAACTGGTACCAATAAAAGAATGGCCAGCCACCCAGTTCTGGATTTATTCTGTCATATATTCCAAACCCAAATGTCATGAATGCATAGGGTAGAACTAGCAAAACAAATTTCAGATATTTATTCATTGAGAGAAATTAAGGCATCCATTTACTTAAATGTTATCATTATGCAGGGAACTTTATTAGCAATTCCCCTGAGTGCCTAATTTACCTGTTTTGCGAATTTAAAATTGTAATTGGACTTAAACATTATGATTGCGAGAAATATCTTCGTGACACGAAAATGGAAATAATATTCTCAATTGATCAAGGCGAAAAGCGAAATATGAAAATTAATGGATATTCAGAAATTTTAAAAAATTTCTGCATTATAATTAAAAAAAATACATGAGAATTAACTGACCTTTGAGAAGTAATCTTTCTTGAAATGGTACTTGAATAACCATTCATAATGACCGCTCAGGGAAGACCAGTATATCTTTTCCATCACCTTCTTTTCCATGTAGTTTTTCACGGAGGGATTGATTTCCTCTACAGGAGTATCGAATGTCCCGATCACGAATGTGGCCTGGTGATATCCAGTCTCCATGGAACACTGCGTTCTTCCGGTGAACTCATACCTTTCATTCGTTCCTGAAATTTCTGAGATTATGTTGTTTGCCACAATGACTCCCTCCAGGTGAGCCTCGACTCCAGCCTTCGATATGGGAATGTTTGTTGTGTCGCCAATTGCGAAGGCGTTTTCATGGTCGGTTATATGCAGGTCTTTCTTGTTTGTCTTTATCCATCCGTCTTCGTCCGCCATTTCTGTCCCGTGAATGAAGTCGGCCGTCTTATGCGGTGGAGTCAGAAATAGTTGATCATACTTAATTGCTTCACCTTCCAGTGAGATGATTTCCTTTTTTTCCGGATCCACGGAGTCTGTAGTGAATGCTGTGATACTTTCAATATTTCTGCTCTTATAAAGCGGTTCAATGACCTTATTTATTGATTCAGCAGAATAAACCCTTGTAAAGGGTGTAATATAGGTGATATTGATCTTTTCCCTTATCTTTTTCCTGGTGAAGAATTCGTCCAGCATAAAAGCAGATTCATTCGGTGAAGGTGGACACTTATATGGTAGACCCCCAATACCAACTACTATGTTCCCGGAACTCATGCCGCTTATTTTATTGTAGATGAGACTTGATTTTGATGCATTTGTGTGGAAGTCCATGTTTGCTTTGTCCAGTCCTGGTATCTGACCGTAATCTGGCGATGATCCAGTAGAAATTACGAGATAGTCAAAATCCCATTTTTTCTCATCTACTGTTTCCAGATGACCATTATCAAGATCCACCTTCTTGCAGTCACTTACGACGTGGTTGACCCCTGGGGCAATCAGCTTAGATGTTTCCCTCCTTATTTTTTCAGGCTTCTCTCCCCTGAATGCAACTTCCAGATATCCTGGCTGGAATTCCTGTTCCTTCTTCCTATCAAAGATAGTTATTGAAACATTTCCTTTCTTAATTTCATCCGACAGATCCTTTGCGAGCTTAGAAGACGTTATCAATCCTCCCGCTCCGCCACCGATTATTCCAATTTTTTTCATTTCTTCACCTTGCCTCTAATGTTGTTGTCATTTTATTTTTTGCAGCTAACTTAAAATGTTGTGCTGTCGTAATTATTATACCTAACATCATCACCACTATCCCAAGTATCACCATGGTTTCACTTTCCTGTGCCATCAGTGCGGATGGAATTTTAGTATTGTATTGCCCATTTGCTATCTTGCTTTCAATCCCAATTGATATCAGGATCAGACCAAAAATTACAGAGAATGTGTACTGAGTCAGTGCGATTCTCCATGAACTGGGTTCCTTGGCAATGCTCTTTCTTGAAGATTTGCTGGACATTTTGGAACTGAGAAATATGTAAGCATAATACCCTGCAACACTTCCGAGAATTATTCCCACAGTAAATACCAATCCGAAAAGGGACAGACCTGCCAGTCCACTCCAGAAACCGCCAACACTGCATCCCTGCGCAATTCTGGCACCTATTGCTATGATTATACCGCCTGTAAACCCTATGGTGAGGTCACCCAGCTTGCTTGCTGAACCGGAAGGCAACCTGATTCTGAAAGTTCCTCTTGCCATTGAGAAAATAGAAGAACCTGCAATTATCATTAGTATGAAAAATGAAAAACTGCCGATTATGGGAATGCTCTGATACCAATTAGTTGGCACCGACTTACTTCCAAGAAATATGCCTGCGGGAGAAAGGATATATTGAGAAAAGAGAGCAACTGGAGTGGTTACTCCAAGATAATTGAATGAATGACCTGCGGCGAATATGAAAGAAGCTATCATGGCCATTGAAAAGAGAAATCCGCTGAAATATGGTGATCTTATGATTGATTTCCATCCTTTGTCGTTTTTAGGATTGTCCCTTATTCTACGCTTTCTGAGTATCATTGCAATCCACACCACTGCAGCGAAAAACACAACCCCCACAATCAACGCACCATATGTTGCCGGTATTCCAGCTAAAAGATTTGGTATGTAATTAACCGGACTGGAGTTTGGAACGTTTGCAGTTACACTGGCTTTCCACCAGTAACTGAGATTAAGCCAGTTAAACACTGGAAACGCAAAAATTATTGAACCCAGTGCAAGACCGAGAATTTCGACCCAATTTACTACATATCCAGAACCTGATTTCCACAGCATTCCGACCATGCATCCCTGACCCAGCATCATTCCAAATCCAAATATGAACGAACCTAGAAGCGTGTACCAACCTGCTCCGGGCAAAAAGGCATATGCATCGACAACAGGTACTGCTCCGATTCCGACAAGAATACCAGTACCTAAGGAAGCCACAGCAATACTAACAAGAATCATTTCATATATGCTGCTCCTCCTGACACCCATGACCTGATGGGTGGCCACTACCATGCAAAATGTCTTCTTTTCAGCATAACCGCCAAAAAGGAAGCCAAGTACTGCATAAAAAATGATAGCAATTATGGGTGCGTAAGCTATCAACGCAATTGGGGACATACATCAGC
>JAJZYV010000161.1 GCA_021797955.1 Thermoplasmata archaeon | reverse complement strand
CGCTATGAGGGCTGACTGATTATTAGTAAGGGGGCCGTTAACTGCCCAGTCATTGCTGCCGAAATCTTTGTATGGGTATCTCATGCTTGTCAGCAATTGCGAAAGTGAAAGCCCGCCGACGTTTGCAGAAGATGTTCCCATATTGGTGAACGGCTTGGTGTAATTAGACCATGATGCATTGTAAAGACTAAGGTTCGAAATGTCCCCATGTTCATTATAAACGGATGGATTAACAGAATATGGTACAATAGGATTCTGGACCCCTGCAGGGTAGGCCGGATATAACGCCTTCACCACATTTTCCGGCATCTTTTCCAGTGCGTAATTGAAGTATATTGGATCGAGACCGCCTGCACTGTTTTCCCAGAGAAATAGCTGCTGTACCTCCAGAACATCTTTTATTGTCCAGAGTTGTGGAGAAAATGAGAGAACCTTGAACAGTATGGGCAGTTGAGCAGGATTCAGATTGGAGATGTATGCATTAATACCTTCAACGAAATATTGAAGAGCCAGATATGTGGTACCTGTTCTTGATAGATTGTTGAGTTCCTCCTGTGCAACCTGGTTATCCATCAATTCTCTGTAGAATACGTCCATGGATACTACTGATGGACCAACAACGCTTGAAAGGTTTCCCTGAGCAGTCAGTTCAAGAATTGTCATCTCTTCAAGACGGTATTTTGCTTCAAGGTATCCCTGCTCATAATAGACACCTCTTGTATTATTGGAAGCAATGCCTATGAAACCATCGGATTGCATGTTTACAATAATATTTGATGTTTCACCATTTACATTTACTGTAAGGTTCTTCTCTCCAGGGGAATAAGGTAATGGACCGGGTGCCATAATGCCGGTGGCTGGATTCAGCAGTTTGTAAAATGGCGGAATGCCTGCAAATGATACACTTATCATGACAAGGACAATGGCTATGGATATGATGGAAACAATGAATCTCGTTTTTGAACCTGTAAAGGACATTGAATAGCAATGTGCAAGATGATTAATTAGCTTTACTCTATATCTCGCGCGAATCTATTGCATATGAGTTCTTTTCCATTGTCACTCTCTTGAAATGAAAAATTACCATGATCTCTGCAGACTGGGCAATACCCAATAATATAAACTTTTCATTAGCACATGTGTTATGACTCCATAACACTTGACTGGCTAAATGAAATCCCAGACATCTGGTGTGTATGGCAATATATATTTTGTAATGATTCTTCCACCCATCTTCCTTGTTAAATTATAAAGAACTGAATAATATTCATAGAGCAATGAACTTGGGAGAAAAACTGTAACTTCAAGATTTCCATCCTTTGGTTTGATAAAGAACCTCAGCCTCATTATGTGATCACGGTTTGATGCATCTCTCACTAACTCCAGAATTTCATCGGTCAGGGGCATTTCAAAGATACCGTCCTCCTTTGATATCACATTAATTCCTTTTATTAATTTGGTTAAATCTGAATTGCTGTACATCACAGCCTGGAATTTGCCATCACTCATCTGGCTGTTCTTAATTTCAACCAATGTATTCGCGTTATTTGCAAGTTCGGACAAGGCTTTGTTTTCCCCCTCAAGCTTTACAACATAAGTGACAAGCGACACGGGATATTCAGAATTTATGAGATCCATTGTCTTTATTATTCCAGGATTCGGTCCGAGCCATTCAACTCTGGAATTTTCCAAATCGCCAGTATAAGCTGAGAGGTTCTCTGATACATCGGGCAAGTGTGTACTGTGGAATCTGGCATATATATTCAGGAAGCCGTTGTTCATGTCTGATCTGTTGATAATAAATGAAGGGATTTCAATGAGCTTGTTCACAATCCTGAGGTCTTTGACATTGTTTATCCTTGAATCTATGACAAAAGAGTTTTCTTTTTCAATTCCCTGAAGTGTTTTCAGAACGATTTCAAGCCTCTGGTTTTTTTGTTCCTTGGGAAAATATGTGCTCATCCATGTTTCTTCGTTGCGGTTGAATAAGAATACTGGGAATTTCCCTTTCAATTCCCTGGTGAGATTGAAAAGTTCGGTGTTTTGCCTTAGACGGAGGATTACCCGCATGTCGAGTTTTCGATCTATGTCTCTTACCAGCATATATAAGCAACATGTCAATATTTAAAACGTTTTGCTATTAAATATTGTAAACTCTTGTATAATGCCTAAAATTCGCATTATCCCTGAATATTTGACCTATTTTAACATTTGAGAGGGGAAAATTATACACCCTTAGTGGTATTAGGATGTTCTTATACTGTTGATGAATCGGAAAAGTGATACTTTCACTGGTGCATACGATATATTCATTCAATTCCTATTCCCCCTGATTTTATGTTTTTGGTCCGACTATAGAATGTACCATGTTAATCTAAATATTTGTGCCAAGCTTGACCGCCTCGAGAAATGCAACTATTATAAACACGGATCCAAGGAAATAATAGATAGTTTTATCTTCCATTCCAAGAGCTCTTCTCGCAAAATATAGTCCGGAAACTAGTGATATAACCCCTATGATTAATCCCCCGATTATATCAACGCTGTTGAGTACGAGATAACCGGCGGTACCGCTCATTGCTGAAACAAACATGGATAGAGTGGCAGTTCCCACCATGGTCTTGGCATCCAGTGAATATAAAAGCATCATGACTGCTATGAACATTATGCCACCGCTGGTTCCAAGCGTTCCGGTCATAATACCTATTGGTAAGCTGATTAAAAATCCAAGACAATTTGGATGCGAAATATCACGATGCCTGATATTCAATCCCTTTTTTCCCCTTTGGAACGACTGCCGTGCCATTATGAGTGCAACCATAGTGAATATTATTTCAAGCGGAGTATCGCTAATGAAGATTGCAACATGGGCACCGATTTGTGCCCCTATTAAGGCACCCCCTCCAAGAATGAGCCCTATGCGCCACTCTATCTTTTTCCCTTTTGTATAAACATAAACTACTGAAGCTGTTGTGATCACATCGACAAACAGACTCGTACCCACCGCTATGTGAAATGAATATCCAAGGAACGTCATGCTGGGAACAACAATTATAACACCACTCGATCCTGTTATTCCCGTAAGAATGCCTGTTATTATTCCTATGAGGGTAAAAATCCCAATGCTTTCTATTATTCCGCTCACCTCCTCCCGAATGCCATTAGAGTTGAATCGGGCCTTTTCCTCAACTTCAGCATGCTAATGATCCCAATGAGCGGCCCAATACTCAACAGGGAGAATGCAAAATTCCATCCTATAACCGGAACTATATAACCAATAAGGTCAATCGAACCAACGGTAAGGAGGAATCCCACGGCCATCTGAAATGTGAGGGCACTTCCCACATATTCATTGGAAGCAAGCTCTGTAACGGCCGTGGAAAACTGTGCGGAATCTGATATTACGGTTATCCCCCAGATGAATGCAATTGCGAAGGTAATGGCCGGAATGTCACCATATGTAAATCCTATGATCACTGAGCACAATCCACTTATGAACATTGATCCTGCTGTCTCAGCAGTTCTTCCAACTTTATCGGCAATATATCCTCCGGCAACGGCACCTATTATCCCCGCTATTCCTATGGAAGCGAATGCGGCAATTGTGGAATATTCCAACAGTGCCTGTCCGGTAAAATAATTATTCCAGCTGAGATACAAAAAGGTCGGTATCCATGTCCACATTGCGTATAGTTCCCACATGTGGCCAAAATACCCAAAATTATCATACATCAAAGACCTGTTTTTTATAATTTTTGAAATACTTCTCCATGAAAACCTCTGCGGCCGTACAATCATTGGTGGGTCATGAAATGTTAAGATTGAAATTAGAGCCGCCACGAATGCCAAACCTGAGCTTATCATGATGAATGTTTGCCATGTCCCTGCAAAAGATAGCCCAACTACGAACTCTGGAAGCGCTGATCCGAGGGTAAGCCCGCCTATCAAAATTCCCATGGCCAACCCCTTTCCCTTTGGGAACCATGCAGATATGAACTGTACGGCGACTGGATAGATTCCTGCTAGAAACATGCCGGTGAGGAACCGCAGGATAAACCCAAGTATAACTATATGTACCTCAAACACAAAAAGCAAATTAAAAACCGATGCCAGAACTGCAGATGCTGGGAACATTAGGCGGGGATTTAATCGATCCTGTATGCCGAAGATTGCACTCAACATCGCCCCTACAACGAACCCGATCTGAACCGATGCGGTAATCCATGGTACCTGATAATGAGAAAGGTTCATAACAGTAGTAAGTGTGCTTGACACTGCTGAGGCACTGAACCACAGGCTCATTGCAAGAACTTCAGCAATAGTTACCCAGATCAGAACTCTTATCCGCTTCGTGTCTTGCGTTTTCATCTTGGCTCAGCCTCGATACCGAGATGAAAACTGGTGAAAGGAATCGATTAGAGGTGGCTTCATTAATCCTTCTTTGCGGTAATTTACGTGGTTCTGGGAGAAGCCTAATTGAAGAACGCATCGATTTTGTCCTGAATGAATCATATATCTCCATAAAAGCAATGCTAACAAATTATTAAACAGGATAGAGCGGAATACTGAACTTAGTTTAACATCTTAAATTGCCTCTTGTGGGTGAAGGTTCTTCTTGGACCGAACTCATTGTCACAATTTCGGGTAACAATTGCATTCGATCCATTTGAACAACGGAATGAGATTTTCTCTAAGTTCCTTCCCATTCTCTGTCAGGGAATATTTAACGGAAACCGGGTGTGAATCCATGACATTTCTTTTCATAATGCCAGCATTGCTCATCTCTTTAAGTCGTAGGGACAGGAGATTTGATCGGGGACAACCAACGGACTTCTTTATGTCGTTGAAACTCATTGCAGTGTTATTTCCAAGAATACCGATAATCAACAATGAGTATTTCTTTCCCAGAATTTTGAGTACTCCCTCTGACTTCGTTATACTGATATCTCCACCGTCGTGCATTATAGTAATATTGTTCCGGTCCGGCGTAGGAATTTCTCCCATATAACCTTATGATGAAATCTTTCATAAGGTTAAGCAATTGAGGCAAAGCGCTTCCTTTTATTTTTAGACGACCAATCACCTTTTTGAAACATAAATTGATCCGCTATCCAGATTGAAATTCATTTTTCCTGAGGTTATTTTCAATATAAATAGAATAATTGATTATATACGTTCTGGAAGCCGATTTACACTATGTCTATATTAGAATTATGCACATTTTGATTTAGTTAGAACACGTGTTGATTATTAAATCTTTAAGCTTGAAAATTAGGCATTTTACTTAAATATATT
>JAJZYV010000160.1 GCA_021797955.1 Thermoplasmata archaeon | reverse complement strand
GGCGATTTATTTTGTTATATTCATAACATGGATGTTCCAGAAAGAATATACTGTGGGTAAGTCGATGATAGATGTTGATACTCTGAATGCCGAAAAATTGGAAAAAAAGAAAGAATTTGGTTTGGAATGAACAAAGTTTTTTCAATTTACAAAAATTTATTAATTAGATGAACTATTTTATAATAAAATGTTCTATTCAAAAGCCGTTTCAATCAGGTTGAAAGATAAGGTCGAAGGTGTGTGTGGTGATATGTATTGATAAGTAGTGGAAATAAACTGGTGGGACATGAAACTCAGAATGTTTCCAGAGATGAAAAAAATAGAGTGCAAAGAAGAGAAGATTACCGGATGATTGCTGGCAAAGGAACCTATACAGAAGATATTACACCAAGTGATACTTTATTTGCGGCATTTCTTAGAAGTGATCATGCTCATGCCAGAATTATGAGGATCAATACAGATAAAGCCGAAAGCTCACCGGGAGTAGTTGCGGTGTATACTGGGATGCACCTTAAAAATCACATCAAACCTGTTCCTACTTTATGGAATCTTACAAATGCTAACTTCAAGTCGACAAAATACTATGCTGTTGCCTTCGATAAAGTCCGTTTTACTGGTGATCCGGTTGCTGTTGTGGTGGCCACAAACAGATATCTTGCAGAGGATGCTGTTAAACATATAGAGGTTGATTATGATGATATACAGGCAGTTACTGACCAGGAGCTCTCTGTGGGGGAAAATTCACCAAGAATATATGATGAAATAGAAAATAACATAGCACTTACATGGAAGCTTCCTGACCCAAACATAGAGCGCGTGTTTGAGGGCGCAGAGATTGTTATCAAAGAAAGAATAGTTAATCAGAGACTTCAGCCAACAGCAATGGAAACAAGAGGTGTTGTAGTAAAATACGATCGTTTTAAAGAAGAAGCCACAATATGGATGACCACACAGAACCCACATTTACACAGATATATAATATCAGATATGTTGGATATGCCTGAGCAGAATCTTAGAGTTATCAGTCCTGATGTTGGTGGTGCTTTCGGAAGCAAAATAAGCTGTTATGGTAATGAGGCAGTTCTGACATATATAGCCAAAGACCTCAACAAGCCAATAAAGTGGCAGGAAACAAGGTATGAAAATTTTGTTTCTACGACTCATGGGAGAGGGCATGTGCAATACGTTGAAATGGCGGCAAAAAGAGATGGAACGATTCTAGGTCTTAAGGTAAAAGTTTTTGCCAATCTTGGTGCCTGGTTATCTACGACTGCACCTGGGATACCAACTATCCTCTTTGCACCAATGTTGTCAGGGCAGTACAATATGAAAGCGGTTGAATGCGAAGTGATTGGTGTCTTGACAAATACAATGGCTATAGATGCATACAGAGGAGCCGGAAGACCGGAAGCATCCTTCCTTGTGGAAAGAATGGTTGACATATTGGCTCGCAAACTCGGAATGGATCCGGCTGAAATCAGGTTTAAGAACTATATTGAGAGCGATGATTTTCCTCACCCAGTTGTTACAGGAATGCTTTATGACAGTGGGAATTACAGAGAAACACTTGAAAAAGCTTTGAAAATAATAGATTACGACACCCTGAGGAAGAAGCAGAAAGATGATAGGAAAATTGGCAAGTTGACAGGCATAGGGATTGCCTCATATATAGAAGTAAGTGGTGTTGGCCCGTCAAGTTTGGTAAGAAGTACTGGTTTTGAGTTCGGGCTTTGGGAAAGCGCAACTGTTCGTGTACATCCAAGCGGTAAAGTAACAGTTTTTACTGGTGGTAATCCCCATGGACAGGGTGAAGAAACAACATTCGCACAGTTAGTTTCAAATGAACTTGAAATTCCCATGGAAAATATAGATATAATTCATGGAGACACACAGAGTGTAGCATTTGGTATGGGTACATATGGTAGCAGAACGACCCCTGTTGCCGGTGGAGCCATTGCATTAGCCTGCAGGAAACTCATAAAAAAAGGAATTGAGATTGCGGCATTCATTATGGAAAAAGAAATTAACGAGATAAGTTACAAAGATGGGCGTTTTGTGTTGACTTCAAATAAAAACTCTGCATTGCCTTTCAGCGAGATAGCAAGAGCCGCATATAGTTCTGGTTCAAAAGAACTCCCCCCAGAAATGGAACCTGGATTTGAATCTACAGTTTTTTACGATCCAGAAAACTTTGTATTTCCCTATGGTGTACACATTTGCCATGTGGAAGTGGACCCTGAAACCTTTGAAGTTAAAATTAAAAGGTACATCGCAGTTGACGATTGTGGTAATCAGATAAACCCAATGCTTGTAGAGGGTCAAGTTCATGGTGGTGTTGCCCAAGGAATAGGGCAGGCCCTTTATGAAGAGAGTGTTTACGATTCTATTGGAAACCTGTTGACCTCTGACCTTTCATCTTATGCAATTCCTAGTTCTAGGGAAGTGCCAAAGATTGAAACGTACTTTACCGTAACACCCTCTCCTCATAATCCAATAGGGGCAAAAGGTATTGGAGAGTCAGGGACCATAGCAGCACCCACTGCGGTTGTTAATGCAGTTATAGACGCACTATGGCATCTTGGCATAACTAATTTGGATATGCCGCTTAAACCGGAAACCATATGGAGATCGGTTAAAGAGAGGATAAGCATATAACAAGTGTGTAGTTTAAAAAATGATTATCGAAGAACACCATGAATTCAGCATTAAATATTTATAGATACATTGTTTTGTACACGTGATAGACATGACAGCCCACAAATATGACATGAAAAGGAAGGAACCGTATAACCCTGATGAATTTGTTGAACTTCTTGGAAATATAGCAGAAGAAACATGGGCCGGCGTTGTGCATCCGCTTGCGAAGATGTTCCTCGACGGAAAATTGACGAAAGAACAGCTTAAAACTTGGGCTATCCAGGAATACTGGTTTTACAAAGGTCCTTCATACTGGTCAGCCGCTGAAGCTGCAAATGCCCCTACACTTCTTGACCAGCAGATATTGATGGACCCACTTGTAACGGAAATGGGAACTGGAAACAAGGAATCCCATGTTGATTTATATGTGAAGTACTGCAATGCAATGGGTATAACTCTAGACGAAATTCTTTCAACACCTTTGCTTCCTGGCACAGTATCGTCCGTGAGTGAATTCTATAATATATGCAAATTTCTTCCTTTACCTGAAGCGATCGCAGCAGAGAAGATCGCCGGTGAGAATGTAAACAAAATCAGACATGAGAAATATTATAGTGCCTATAGGAAGTACTACTCATGGATACCTGAATCAGCACTGATTTTTCATAAAGAGCATGTGACGGAGGATGTAGGACATACCAAAATAGGAATGTACCTAGTCAAGAAATACGCTACTTCGAAAGAGGCTCAGAATAGAATGTGGGAGGCAGAAGTTAGATTCCTTTCACTACAATGGGTGTTGTATGATGGAATATACCAGTATTCAGTAATGGGTGCTAAACCACCGATGTTCTCAGTAAGCAGCTTCTATCCACTCCCATACTATGATATGAACGAACTCCCAGTGCCTGAATTCGAGTAATCGTAAAATATAAATTTTTTAAATATTTGTGATAACGATGATCGATAAATGTAGAAAATTGGAGGGAAAAATTGCAATAGTCACCGGCGGAAGTTCAGGAATAGGGAGGGCTATATCTTTAGCATTCGCTGAAAATGGGGCTAAGGTCGTAGTTGCTGATATCATGGATTTACCTAGAGAAAATGCAACTAGGACGGTCGATGAGATTGGTAAACTAGGAATGGATTCCTTTTTTAAAAAAACTGATGTATCAGATGAAAGGTCAATATCAGATCTGGTAGAAAGTTGTGTGGAAAGATATGGCAAACTTGACATAATGGTAAATAATGCCGGAATAACTGCAATAAAAAGTGCACTTGAAATGACAGGTGAAGAGTTCCTTAATATCCTAAATGTAAACGTTAAGGGGGCATTTCTTGGTTCAAAATATGCCCTTAAACATATGGTCAAACAGAAAAAAGGGAAGATAATAAATCTCGCCTCGAATTTTTCTTTCACAGCACTGGGAAATATAAGTGCGTATGTTACATCCAAAACTGCTGTTCTTGGGCTCACTAAGGCGCTAGCTATAGAATTTGCCCCTTTTGGAATAAACATAAACGCGGTTTGCCCGGGAGCGACCAAAACCGAATTCACAAGGCCATTCTGGGATGACGCTGTCGGCCTTCAGGAACTGGCAAATCGAACTCCACTGAGAAAAAACGGAGAGTTTCTAGTCAAACCTTCTGATATTGGAAAGGCTGCCGTGTTCCTTGCTTCTGATGACTCTGACATGATGACTGGCACGAGCATACTTGTTGATGGAGGCTGGAATGCGTGGTAATTTTTGACGACTTCTATACTATGACATACGGTTCTAATTAGAATTAACGAAGGATTAAGACCAATCAAAAATTTTAAGAGATCAATTGACAAACCTGTTTCTCAATTTTCCAAATCCCTCAATCTCAACCTCTATTATATCGCCTTCGGAAAGCCATTTTCTTTTATTTTCTGGAAACCCCATAATTACACCTTCTGGTGTTCCTGTTGAGATTATATCTCCTGGCTCAAGTTTTATGAACTGCGAGATGTAACTGATCAGATGGCTGCATGAAAATATCATGTCTGAAGTATTTGAATTCTGGCGCAGTTCTCCATTGACATATGTTTTTATGTACAGATTTTGAGGATTTTGTACTTCGTCTGGAGTTATAATAGATGGACCGGTTGGAAAAAATTTATCACACGTTTTACCCAACAGCCATTGAGTTGTCCTGAACTGAAGGTCCCTAGCGGTTACGTCGTTTGCGATAAAATAGCCAAAAATGTGGTTTAGGGCCTGATTTTCAGGTACCATGCTTGCTTCTTTACCAATAACTATTCCCAGCTCTCCTTCATAATCAACTTGCTTCGAATTTTGAGGTAAGGGAATATCGTCATCATAGGCGGCAAGTGAGTTCATAAATTTACTGAAGACGATGGGAAATTTTGGAAGTTTCTCGTTCATTTCGTTGATATGATTCGTGTAGTTTTGACCAATGCAGAGTATCTTGCCCGGCCTACCGACTGCAGGCATATACCTGAATTCTCCTTCTTTCAGAGTCTTGAGTTCCATTGCCTTGATGTTGAGTTCAGTTTTGAGAGTCTTGAGGAAATCACGGTTTACCATAAAACTGTTCAGTGAATCGGAGTGTGCAGAAAGTTCACTGTTTCCAAGAAGAGAGATCGGAACCATTCCCTTTTCCGTGCTTACAGCG
>JAJZYV010000159.1 GCA_021797955.1 Thermoplasmata archaeon | reverse complement strand
GCCGTGGTGTCTATGGATATGCCCTCTTCCGGCTGTGTCAGGTACATCTTGTAGAAGTCCCTTAAGGTTGACTCCTCCCCGAACCTTACCAGGAGTTCGGATATTCTCTGCGAGATCATGTCACCCGAGGCGAGATATCTTGCAATATTGCCTTCATACCATATGCCTGCCCTTCTCATGGATGTTTTGCCAAGTATGCGGTACAGTATAAGCGGAAGTACATTGTTCTTCACCGTAAAATCATATACGCCCCTCATTCTTTTTTCCATGAATTTGATCAGGAAATAAGAATCGCCGAAATCAAGGATCAGCTTTTCATGCTTCACGTTCACCTTGCCAGGCCTGATGAATTCTTTCCTTTCCCTGCTCACAACCTGCCCGAGGTATTTACTCTTCTGTGCAGGTACCTTCTTCACCCTGTCATAGTAGGATGTCACCTCATAGGCGTATTCCTTGTTTCCGATCCTCTTGTATCTTATGAATGACATAATGTGCAATTACACATTATCCTACAACTCTTTCTAACCTGCAAAACAGAGGAAAACACAAGAACATAGTGCCTAATGGCCAGGGAATTTAGGAAATTCCGTCAAAAACGTTCTTTAAGTGCAAAGCCACACAAATTTCAAAATATTTTGCAATCACCATAATTGAAATCCAATTTATCCAATCGTCCCTATGCCCTCATAGGTTTTAAAAATTGAAGTACCATCCTTAAATCTAGCTAGCCTGAAGTATTCCAATGCTGGTTCTTTCCTTTCCATAACTAAATTAGATACAATTTTGCCCAGTGATGGGGCAAGTTTGAATCCATGACCGCTCAATCCCACACAGCAATAAAAGTTTGAAAGTCCTAAGTCTGATAAGGAATCTACAATGGGGTGGAAATCAGGAGTATTATCATACATCCCGTAATAGGCACTGTGAAAACCAGCTTTACTCATATTGGGAATTCTATTTAAAATTCTTTCTGAATAATCTGAAATATAGTCGAATGGGACATCCAAGGGCGGATTATCAGGATCTATGTTGACATCGTCCATTTCACTTCTCAGATTTCCGCCGAAAAGTAAACTTCCGCCCTCTGGTTTATAGTAGTCTCTGTTTGCAAGATCATTCACTACTGGAAGCAGACCGGATATCTCCCCGGGTCTTTTGAATATTATAACTGGGTGAGGGGAAACTTTAACGGGTAAAAGATCATTTTTACCAATACCACTTTTTAGCAATAACTTGTTTATCCATATGTTAGTGCAAAGTATTACTTTTGTGCCCCTTATCTCCTTTCCATTCTTAAGGACCACTTTCCCTCCGTCCCGATCGTTTTCTGTTTTGTCAACCTCCTCTTTAAGGAATTTCACCCCGGAATTCATGGCACTTCTAGCAAAAAAGTTGGCTGTGGTAGCTGGGTCCGCATATCCGCTGTCAGGTTCATAGGAGATATCTTCATCTTCCTCAAATTTTAGCCAAGGGAATCTCCTCTTCGCATCCTTCGAGGAGATGTTCTCCTCCCTAATACCTACGCGTTTCAGCATTCTGACGTTATTCTCCATTCTGTCTTTCATTGAACCGGGTACAACTGTTAGCATTCCTGTTTTATAAAATCCAAAATTCTCCTTATTATTTTCGAAAAATTGCCTGGATTCAAAAGCCATCCTTGCAACAATCTCGTTTGAATAGTGTGTCCTGACTATTGCAGTGGATAATGATGTCATACCAGAGGCTACTCCGCCCTTGTCAATCAGTATAATTTGCGAATCAGAAACTTTCGAAAGATGATAAGCAACACTTGAACCTGTGGAACCGGCACCTATTATGATTATTCTTTCATCCTTACTCATTCTTAGCACCCCCGGTTGTAACAATTGAGGACTCCAGGTCCGGTATAACCTCTCCTGCTTTTGCTATAACCTCTGGATGCTTAGATTTTATTCTTAAGACAAAAATCAGAACCAGTATAAGATATGCAGCAACTATTACTGGAAGGGATATCATATAGCCTGTAAGACCCGTAAAACTAAGAGACAATGCAAAAATTATAGCTCCTGTTGAAGCTAATGGAAGAACATAATGTTTTGTTATTGAGAGATTTTTTCTTTCTTTCCGGGTAAAATAGAACGGTACCGAAATGTTGGCAAAAATGTGTGTCAGCAGATACCCCACCGTAAGAAGAGCTATAAGGTAAACTGCTGCATCACCAGTAATTCCGGTGTGGATTCCAATTATGAAGAAAAATATCAGGTAAGTTACTACTATTATTGCTATAGCCATCAACTCGTTTACCAGTATTGCACCTGATGGGCTCTTATATTTTGGATGTACTTTCGAGAATATAGAAGGAAGCACATTGTCCCTCCCAAGAGCGTAGAGCCCCCTTGAAGTTGCGTTTTGTATGGCAATGTTGCCCTTCACGAGTGATATATAAGCGAATATGCCAAGAGTAACAAGTCCTGCAACTCCCAAAAGTGTCCTCGCTGCCAAATATGTAGGAAATATGGAGGACGTGGCAAAAGTCGATGTCAAGCCTGTTCCCCAGTTTACCTGGGATGCATACATGAAAAGAAGCTCAAGAGCGCCTATTCCCAGAAGACTTATTACGGCCATTTTGGGTATTGAGCTTTTAGGGTTTCTGGTTTCCTCAGCCAGAGTTAGAATAGATCCATAACCTGTGAAAAAGAAGAGGGAAAATATTATGGATAGAGCAAAACTGCTGATTCCCACAGTTGGAACAAACGGGGCCAAAAAGACACTTGAAGGAGCTGGATGCGCAAGCATAAGAACTGCCAAAATGAATACAATTGCTATCTCAATAACCGCCGTAACAACGTAGAACCACGAGGAAAGTTTAATGCCGAAATATGGTATTATAAAGATCAATATAAGTGGAATTGGCAGAAAGTAAAACCCCCTAATTGATATTCCAAATAAATCGAGGAAAATTTGTAGTACCCATGAGCCAAAGATAACAACACCAGCCGTGTTTAAAATCTGATAGAACAGAAACATAAATTGAGTGTAGACACCGGTTGATCTTGAAATCCCATTGGCAACATAACCATAATATCCTCCTGCATGGGGAAAACGCCTGCCCATCTGTACCAC
Organism: Thermoplasmata archaeon; assembly: GCA_021797955.1. Next base: position 2,198 of record JAJZYV010000159.1, on the reverse strand, counting down.
AGTGTTAGCTGAAAATAGTACTATAATCAGTGCTATAAGGTAGGATAAGGCATCAGCGTCTGAATAACCAAAAATTTCCTGAATCGTGAATATAAGTGTTGGAAGTGGTGCCAATTGTGCCAAACTTTGAAAAAGTGACAGTCTTGGCGATATTGACGCAACTGCTAATTTATTCAAACCCATGACTAATGCTAACTTGTAACATTATTAAAATTTTTGGTATAATTGGGTGTGATGGCTCGGGTCAGGGAAATTTAACATCCTTTCATTGTTATTGTGGGATCACCGTTAAGGAGGCGATAACCTCACGTATGCAGGAATGGGTATCTCAACCAAGAATATTGTGTGCACAGCGCTGGATGAGAATGGAAATGTGGTGAGGGGGGACGACATTGCGAATAGTTTCGAGAAACTTGGAGAATTCCCAGAAAACTTCTCTCCGAGGGACAGGTTTGTCATGGAGTCCACCGGATTATATGAGCCCCTATACGATTTCATTGAGTCAAGTGGATTCGACGTGATACTTGCAAATCCCCTGAAAATAAAGCTTATAGCCGAATCCAGGATGAAGAATGATGACATCGATTCCGAGATCCTTGCAAAACTCCTGAGGAATAACCGGATACCGAAATTCTATGTTCCTTCGAAGGATACCAGAGAGATACGCAGGATTGTCAGGACGAGGAATTTCATATAGTATGCAGAGCAGAAATACAATCTTAAAAGAGAACATGGATGGCTGATGGCTGAAAGCACACATTACCGTGGGAGTGAGAACGAACGTGATAACAGCACTCAGAGTGACTGTAATCGCCGGTTGATTTTTGTGCATTTTCGCCGGAATAAAAGTGATCCAGATCGCCGGTTTAATTCTGATCCATTTCCTTATGTGGAAGAGGGTCTGAATTGTACCGGCTGGAGGTGTGGAGAATGATACGAAACATGAGGGAGAAAGAAATGAGCATAAAGTCCATAGCCAGGGAACTCAGCATATCAAGGAACAGCGTGAGAAAGTATCTAAAATCAGAACCGAAGAACAGGCAGAACAGGAAGAGGGGATCAAAGCTTGATCCATACAGGGAGAAGATCAGGGAACTGATCAATAAGCACAATCTCTCCTCCGTCAGGATACTGGAGGAGATCAGGAAGATGGGATATGATGGGGGATACACAATACTGAAGGATTACTGCCATGAACTGCGAAAGGATCGGAGGATACAGGCAGTATACCGCTACGAAACAGATCCGGGAAAACAGTCACAGGTTGATTTCGGTGAGTTTGGGTACATAGATATTGATGGAAAGCACAGAAAACTCTACGCCTTTTCCACGATACTTGGATATTCCCGTATGCGTTATGTGGAATTCACCACAGACATATCCACCGAGAACGTCATAAGGATGCATATCAATGCATTCTCATTCTATGGAGGATTCACCGATACAATCCTATACGACAACATGAAGCAGGTTGTTATCGACAGAAAACTGAAAGCCTCAGAATCCAGGTTCAATCCGAAATTCATGGACTTCGCAGAGTACTATGGTATTGTGATAAGGTTATGTTACCCATACAGGCCTGAAACGAAGGGGAAGATCGAGAACACAATAAAGTATGTGAGAAACAACTTCTGGGCAGGCAGGACATTTGAGTCTCCTTCGGATATCAATGTCCAGTGCCGGGAATGGCTCAGGAAGGTAAATTCACAGATACATGGAACAACCCATGAAATACCTGTGGAAAGGTTGAAGAAAGAATCACTCAACCCACTTTCATCAGTACCGGCATACATGACGAGGAAGGAGGAATCCAGAAAGATATCCAGGGACTGCTATGTTTCCTATAAGGGCAACAGGTATTCCGTTCCCTGGAAATATGCAGGCAGGGAATGCAGGATCATTGAGGAATCAGCACTGGTGAAAATAGAGATCGATTCCAGCATTGTTGCTGAACATTCCCTGATACCCGGAACAGGAAGGATATCAAGGAAGAAGGAGCATTTTGAAGGCCTTCTCAAGGCAATACGTGAAGAGAATTCCGCAGTGTACGGGCAGATGGTGGAAACACGCGACCTGAAGAGATACGAGGAGGTGTCATGATGGATTCATACGGGAGGGTTCATGAATACCTCAGCAGGCTGGGCATGTCAACAATGGAAAGCATCATTGATTCATACCTTGAAACATCCCATGACAGG
>JAJZYV010000158.1 GCA_021797955.1 Thermoplasmata archaeon | reverse complement strand
TACGAGACCGTCAAGCAGCCCAAATTTATGCACATTAGGATCAGTTACAATTAACGTCCTTTTGGAACCCATATTTTTGAGTTGCTTTCCTGTCTCAAGAGAAGCTTCTTGGCCCAGTAATATCTTCTTTACTTGGTCGTATTTCAAAGTCAGATCATATTTATATTTATATCCTTGAGTATACATAGGATTGTTAGCTTCACAGATTATTTAATTTTTACTAGGAAACTTTCAACAACAAGATATCTCCAATTTAGTGAATGTAAAACCTGCCTCATTGATCTCAATTTCTTGTGTTTCTTTGATCTTAATTTCGAGAAGAAAACGTAATACTTTATCATAGTGTGCAGGCTTAGTGAGTGCTAATAAGGTTATTTTGCCCTTCGTCTATGAATAGCCACTTTACATGTTCGAGTACTTTTGGAATGTTTATTTGCACCGGGCAGACCTCCCTGCATCCACCTGAATGAGTACAGTAATTTGCAGTTTCATAATCCTTATTTACTATTGCGGTCCACATGGCTCCGGTTGGTCCTCCATAGGGCGGTTTCCCCCAACTGCTTCCCTTTACTCTGTAAACGGGGCATGAAAAATAGCATCTTCCACATTTTATGCAGAGTAGGGCTTCTTTCATATCAGGATCCTTAGACGCGTCCATCCTTCCGTTGTCAAGTAGGATCACATGAAATTCTTTTGGGCCAGTAGCTGGGCTAACTCTCTTCAGTTCGATGTCTGCCGTAGAACTCGGCCCCGAACTTACATTTATGTATGTCGGAGGGTATAATCCAGCATATGCCGACTGCACCATGACCTCCTTAAGTGCATCATCGAGTGTTGGCACGATTTTGTCTATGCCAGTTATAACGATATGAACTGGTGGAAAAACAGTGTCGATACGTATGTTGCCCTCGTTCTCAACAAGCGCAACTGAGCCTGAATCCGCAGAGATTGAGTTTGCTCCGGAGATGCCTATGTCCGCCTCCATGTACTTTTGTCTGAGAAACTGTCTCACCTGAGCAACAAGCTCCTCAATTGTTGAGTCTCTATCGACTGGCATATTTAGTTTGTCGTGAAGTAACTCACCTATATTTTCCCTTGTCAAGTGTAGAGATGGAAAGACAATGTGGGATGATTCCCCATGGGACAGCTGTATCAGATATGCGCCAAGATCTGTTTCAAATACTTGATTATTTTTTGCTTCAAGCGTCTCTGTGACATTTATCTCGTGTCCAACATTCGTTTTTGCCATTACAATTTTTTTATTGCTACCAACAATGTTTCTCAGAATTTCTCTGGCTTCTTCTGCATCCTTTGCAAGGTAGACCTTCCCTCCGGTTCTCCTCACCGACTCCATGGTCTGCTCTACATATTTCTCAAGGTTGTTCACGACTTCTTCCTTTGTTTGGCGCAGTTGTATACCATATCCTATCAGATAAGGATACCGATTCAATATTTCCTCGACTTTTGGGATGTTGTTCTCAAGCGCCCGTTCAATTGCTATCTGCCAATCACTCAAGAGACCACCTCTGCTAGATCCTTAATGTTTTTGATATAAGGTGAAAGATTTTGATAACACAATGGGCATGCCACAATTACCCTGTCAGAGACAGAAAGAAGTTTCTTTGCTCTGTCTTCTGCAATCTGACCACTGAGTTCAAGATCAACTGGACCCAATGGACTACCACAGCAAGTTCCATACTCCTTGCTCGTTACCATCACATCCTCCTTCACTATAATTCCGGCATCTGCAAGGATGTCCCTTATTGTTCCTCCAAGGTCAAGATACCGGGTGTAAAGGCACGGGTCGTGTATCACGAATTCCCCATTTCCACGGAGTCCTTTGATTAGAGTGAGATAATTCACTACCTCTATGTCCGAATTGAGTAATTTTTTCATTCTCTCCATGGCGTTCGTAGTATGAGGATCAACTGTTATCACCTTCTTTACACCATTGTCCTTAAACCTCTGCAGTACCTTCTGACCGTAATCTTTGAATTCGTTTATCATTCCGAGTTCAAGCAGTAGGCCACCGCTATATGGTTCATCATCATACAGATATCCATGATTGATTCCCATTTTTCTAAGCATGGCGGAGATGTTTCTCAAAATTGCATATGATCTTTCTAAGTCTTCTTTCTTGGGCTTAATAAATAATTTCCCCAAGGAAGCCATTCTCGAAGACCCACCCAGGTTAGAAAATGTCGGGAGATATTTCTCATAAGATTTGAATAGTGATGCCAGCTGATACATGAACGATGTGTAAATGATCGTTTCTCCGCCATGTGGGAGATCATTCGTCCATCTACTGCACAGGGATTTATCAACTGGAAAAGGAACATAATTCTTGTTTAATGTTTCCACCATTACTTTTTTTATTGCAAAGAGCTGTTTCTGGAGTTTTTGAATCATAGAAATAAGATGAGAATTCGATATATATACATATAGCTAGACATGTCAAGTTCGAATACCGATCGCCTGAAGAACCGTACTATTCTTCCAAAAGATTTATCTTAAAGCAATACTAAATGAACAATATGAACGTTAACCAAAAAAGATTTCTAGGAAAAGGAGCAGTTGTTACTGGCGGTTCAAGGGGAATTGGAAGAGCAATATCAATTGGATTAGCACGAGAAGGAGCAAATGTTTGCATTTCCTATTCGAGTCATTACGATGAAGCAGAATCCACGTTAAGAGAGATGAGAAGCTTTGGAGTTAAAGCATTTAGTTACAAAATAGACCAAAGCGATGTGAATCAAGTTGGTGGTTTCACGGATTTCGCTATAGAAAAACTTGGAAAGATACATGCATTGGTTAACAACGCGGGAATATGCCCATTTAAGGATTATTTCGATATTGATGCGCCTCTTTTTGAAAAAGTCTGGAAGATAAATGTGGAAAGCCATTTCTTCATTACCCAGAAAATCGCCTCTCATATGATAAATAAGAAATTGAAGGGAAGGATCCTCATGATGAGTTCAATCAGTGCACATGTTGGTGGTGAATTTCAGACGCATTACACTCCGACCAAGTCTGCCTTGAACGGACTTGTGCACTCTCTTGCCATTGTGCTTGGAAAATATGGCATTCTGGTAAACTCGCTGGAGCCTGGAACTATCTTAACAGACATAAACAGAGAGGATCTTGCTAACCTCGAAAAGAGGAACTATATGGAGAAACGAATATCAGTTGGTCGACTTGGAACCCCCGAGGATATGGTCGGTCCTGCCCTATTCTTACTTTCGGAGGAAAACACATATTCTACAGGCGCTGAGCTGCTTGCAGATGGTGGAATGCTTGTAAACTTGCAGTAGGATTATTCCAGGTGGAATACTTCTATCCACTTTTCCGTGAGCCTATCACTTGGTCTAGTAACTATTACATCTGACATGTATTCCTGCCATTTATTATTGATTTCATTTTTATTGAGGAATTCTATAGTGTTTTTCAAGTTGTCACATTCCCAGTAACCGCATACATCAGTACCTTCAAGGAATATGCTATAATTCCTTATACCTGCCCCTTTTAGAGCATTGATCATCTCTGGCCATACATTCTTATGACGCTCCTTGTACTCACTGATCTTCGATGCCTTTATTTTCAAATGAAAAAAATAACGCATGGATCTGTATTGCGTGATTTCGATATAACTATTTTTGCATATATGTGCGGTATTCGTTACTTTCGCCACAAAACATTTACTGTCTTCTTTTTTTTGTTGACATATAAGAAGATTACAAAAAAGAGAGTTCCTTCCTATACTAAAAGATTTTGCAAGGAAAATATTACTGCAAGTTGTGTGGAAAATTTTAATACCCATTAGAGCTATGTTACTTGATTATATGAGGTACAGATCTATTGATTTTTCATTGGTGAATTTCAAAATATCTCATGAAGGTTGCTGGACTTTACTTGGGGAAGAACTTCCAGTGAAGATACATACTTTAATTTCGAAACCAGAACGAGATAAAGACAGAATTTTAGGTTTCATTGAGATCCAGAGTGGCTCGGCCTCATCCTTCGGTAGTTTCGTGAGACGCTTCGGGAGACATCCAACGGTAAAGAAAGTGATCAGTGTTACCAACATAGCAGGTTCCAAACACCATTACAAGATATTGTTCCTAGAGAGATATGATCAGATGCTCACAGGGCTACTGGATAATTACACAGTAATGTTTGAGAATGATGCAATTTCTGGTGGGTATGAAAATCTTTCTGTTGTGGTACCAAGCGAGGAGGTAAATGGTTTAAGACAAGATTTGCAAAATATTGGCAGAGTCTTTGATTTCAAGTTTATGCGTGTTGATGAAGAAAAGTACCTGAAATTCAATCTTACGCTTTCAGAGAGCGAGATTAAAATCCTTAAGATAGCCTATAGTAAGGGCTACTATGAATTACCAAAGCGCACTTATCTTGAAGGGATATCCATGCTGGCTGGCCTTTCGAAATCGACTGTGGAAGAACATCTGAGAAAGGCTGAAAATAAGATTATCAATTCTGAAATTGTGAAATTCTGATACGAACAAGAAGGCGCACATGTTCGGAAATATATAATTATATTCCAAACGCGTAAACTTTAATAGACTGGTGACTTAATGACAGAAATTGAATCATTGGATAATGCAAAAGTAACGGGGCGTCATTATACTTGGACAATAATTGCTTCACTTGGAGACTTCCTCGATGCTGGTATGTTTGCTGGCACAGGGATTACACTGGCCGCTATTTCGGCGTTGTTGCATTACACAACGTTCGAGGCGGGCCTTCCTGCTCTTGTCACCCTATTAGGAACCGCATTTGGAGCTTTAGGATTTGGAAGGTTAGGTGACAAATTCGGAAGGAAGTATATATACCAAATTGATATGATAATATATGCTGTCGCTGCCATATTGCTGACATTAACTGGACTATTCGGCGGAAGGACCTTCAGTTTTATATGGTCTACCGTGTTTTATGGGATGTTAGGAATCGCTGTTGGTGCAGACGTCCCGACATCGTGGAGTCTTATTACAGAATTTTCACCGAAGAAATCGAGAGGTAAACTCTTCTCTATAACTAATGTGATGTGGTACGTTGGAGTGCTTGTTGAGCTTGGCATAGCAATTCCATTAGCGAACACGGGCATGGTTCTATTCAGAACGATTTGGGGGATGCTAGCTGTTGTGGCAATAATCTCTTGGTTCCTACGAAGGAAACTTGCTGAGTCTCCAAGATACCAGATAATGGAGGGAAAGAAATCTGATGTAGAAAAAACTATGAATTCACTCGGAATACGCGTATCTCAACCAAAGGAAGAAAAGGAACTTTATTCCAAGAAATCCTACAAGGACCTATTTACAAAA
>JAJZYV010000157.1 GCA_021797955.1 Thermoplasmata archaeon | reverse complement strand
TTTGAGTCATATCCTGAATCACTTCATCAACTATTTCCTGTTTAGTATAGGGTGGAATCGAGAACTCAACTGCCTTACCAACGAATTTCCTTTCAAGATAATTCTTATGCACTTTATCTCTATAAGCACCTTTGATAATCGATACAAATTTACCTGGTCTCCTTAAAGAGGCGCGCATCCACCAACTTAGCTCTGACATTAGCCATAGAAAATCGCTTACCTTATAAATTAATTTCCTTTTGTTTGGTTTCAAATGAGGATTCTAATTTAAGGTATTGAACTCAAAAAATTTACCAATAACTTAGAATGTCTGATCTGCTCCACCAGAATTTGGAACACTTCCTTTCATCTTAATATTTAGATTTCATGTAGATACCTCCATGAACCGAAAAACCGCTTTTCGCGTGCTCTTTATGTATCTGTTCTTCTCTATAATATTATTATCATAGTGTTCCAGTTCTGTGATGGTGCAAGTCATCTATGTCTTTTACAACTTTTGAAAGTTTAAAGACTGAAAGTGACTAACCACCAATATTTATCATATTTCAAAGTCTGTGTTTTGAATCGTAAATTGTCATCTGGCTTGGCTATGAGTCGTCTGGAAAAACTGCATATGCATCGAACCCACTGTCAAGTAAAGTTTCACAATAAACTAGAACTGATCTCTCAGCTCCACACCCTTTTAATGTAGGAGTACAATTGTTAAAAACCATTACCCCAGATATTGGTCTTATATAAGAAATTAGATTTATAGAGAGTTCTTGTATTTAAAGGAAAATTCCAAAGTGAGAGCAATATTAGAAACTAATTTCAAAAATATATCTAGTGTAAAGTTGTTATTTGAGTGATATTTAGATAGTTTACAAAAAAAGCACCTCCATTTCCTATTAAAATATATATTTGTGAGTTTTCGATCATTTTAGTCACTTTTACATTAAAGTTAACTTCAAAACTTTTGTTTTCTACTGACGTCAAATTAGCTGAAAAATTTTGGCTCCATCCTGAACCTTTTACGCTAAAATTTGTCTGATAGAGATTAATTGAAGTAATAGTAGATATAGAAAATGAAAAGTTATATTCTCCTGGAGGAAGGAACATAGGGCCGTTCAATTGTATCGAATTATTGACTAAAATTGGCTTATTGTTAGTCAAAAGGAAATTGGATGCCGATATCGGCAGGTTTCCAAGAATAATGGGCGCTTGCATATATGCAGATCCAAACATACAGGTTATCGGAACGTAATATTGTAACGGGCCAGTATAATTTCTTTCAAGCAAGATTATACCTGATGCCTCTGCAACTATCCCGAAATTTGCAGTTTGATATAATTTACTAAGAAGATCATACATAGATAAATTGTAGGGACTACTTAGGCTTTGCGTAAACATGCCGCCATACGGATTCCCAATTACATAATTTATCGTGGCATTTCTATAAGATAATCCTTCCAATTGCTTGTATGATAAATTATAATTAATGGTATAAGGAGTCACCAACACCGGAGCATTGTTCAGCTGTGGGAGTGGTAATACTGACGGTTCATCATCTCCTATAACGACATATGGTGAATTCATTGGTATAAGTTTTATTTCTGTCAAGTACTCTTGATAAAGTCTTGAATATTTAGATATTGACAAATCCGTTTTATATAAATTGCTATGGTTTATTATTGGAGTAAAAGGTGCCAAAATTAGGACAATAATTATAGTGGAAATCACAGCTCCTTTAACGATTGTTTCAGGTATTTTATTTTTTATACTGACATTTTTCAGCGTAGAGACATGTTTTTTTTCACATCTTTTTTTCAGGTTTGAAAAACCATAAATTGCTGAGATAAAAACTCCCGGAATCAACGCAGAAGCGTACTGGTCTGTCAGTATTCCAGGTATGAAATATACTGTCTGTGAACTTATAAACATAATAGAAAAAAATGGTATTAGCAAAAGAATGTACCTATTTGGATATAGGGACAAAAATCCTAGGGGAACTAACGCAAGAAAAAAAGTTAGAATTTTGTACGGAAAAAAAGATAATAAATCTATATTACCAGAATGAACTGTGGAACCAATTTTAATATTTATGGTTAAATCAACAAAATAAGTTATTATAAGTAACGTAAATGAAGCAACAAATATAACCAGCCCATACCTGCCATACCTTTTATTTAAAGTGCCTGAAATAATCGAGTTGTAAATTATTGGTATTGAAAATAGAATAGGGAGTCCTAACAAGAGATAATGAGTTAGTCCTGACAGCAATAAAAAAAGTACAGAAAGCTTGTATTTTTCAATTATAAATAAATAGAACCCAAGGAGAAAGAAGAAAACTAGAAAGGCTTGGTTGTGAACATCGAACCAATTTACTCCGTAAAGAAGGGGATAGACAAGGTAAATTAAAGAGAAGATCAGTGAATAATTCTTGTTCCTCAATACCCGAAGTGAAATGGCATAAATCAATATCGCTGGTAATGCAAGGAATATTGTCTGTAGTATTACTATTGAACTTAGGCTGTGCATATAGTATATGGGAGCAAACAATATGGCAGTATCCTTATTTAGAAAGGCTATGAGCAGACCAGATAAAGAATGAGAATAAATAGTTAAATAGAACTCTTGCTGCATTAACCCAAGGTCATACACACCAGCTTGGAAAGTAATTATCCTATATACTGTAATGTATGACCAATAAATTATATACATGAGTATGGCAACAATTAAAACAAGTAAGTGCCAGTAGAGCTTTAACTTCTTATGATTTAAGACAAATTCCATTTTACTCATCTCAGAGGTATTCATGATTTACTTACAATATACCGAGAATAAAAAAACAGTAATTAATGTATCATTCAAAACATTCCTTGGTATGTTCAAGATAAACTAAACTTTTAGATGCTCTGGTTTCCTTTTGAGTACATTGTTAATACCTGCATGGCAATGAGAAAGAGGCAAATGATCATTATAATAATAAACTAATGAATAAACCAATAACAAATCTAATGGTAGATAGTTCTTTATGAATGATATACCTGATAACAAAGCAGAGGTAAGTATAATAATCACAGCATATAATAGAACCGAATTCTGCTTGGATGCAATTTCTTCAGTGTTGAATCAAGATAAATTAGCAAATAAATGTGAAATAATCGTGGTAAAAAATTTTTATAAAATAGAAATAGACAACTTGATTTTAGCGAATAATATTATATCCATATTCAAGGATAACTGTAATTTAGGTGAGATGCTTCGTACAGCTATTTCAGCTGCTTCAGGAGAATTATTATGCTTTCTTGATGACGATGATCTCTTTAATCCAACTAAAATCCATCACGTTATAAAGGTTTTTCGCGAGGTCGAAGGCCTTAATTATTATCACCACTCTCAAGATATTAGAGATGTTAATATGGTACCACTTAAGACGATATACACACGGAATGCACATCCTGGTAAACTTCTCGTTAAGGCCAGTGAAGCAGAAAAACACTTTTATTCTTTAAGCAAAAAACACATACTTTTATCATCGTTTTTTTTTAACTTAAGTTCTATTACTATTAGAAAAGAAATTATCATGGAAAAATTGGACGATTTGAGCCAAATAGTAACGCATCCTGAAGATTTTATGTTCTTTGCAGCTTTGACGTATAATGAAAAATCAGTATTACTTCATGAAAATCTAAATCTGACGATATATAGGTCCCATGACAGTTTGAGCAATATACAAATAGGAAGTAAAACATCTATTTTGGATAGAAAGAAGAATCTTATTGAGAAAGATTTGAAATCCACTTATCTTATACTCAAAATGTGTTCCGGTCACCGGAATCTTGAAAGCATATTGAAGATGAGAATATCTTATGAGAATTATATCTATGCAGTGCTGACAAAAAATAAAACAGCACTACTTAAAGAATTCAGGTATTTAGCACTAAAAAATGGCTTGGGAACTGTCATAAGAAGGCCAATTAGCTTCTATGTGGGAACCCCTGTTCTTTGTTTTGCGATCATTTTGGCGAGTCATTCGGATTCGAGTTCGATAGTATACAGAATAGTCGACGAATTTATAACTAAGATTCTTTAATTTCATTATTTCCTGCCATAGAAGTTTTGACTTCCGAAGCATAAATCAATTCAATCTGCTTATAAAAATCAGATGCAATTTGCTTCCAGTCATATTTAGCTTTAATTAAATCAAAACATGCTTTCTTGTCAAAATCAAGTTTTTGCGGATTTTCTAAAATCTCTTTGAGGAATGCTGCATATTCATTAGGTTCGTTTCCAAGAAATTCTATACTTATGTTATTGAATTCATGAAATACGTTACTCAGGTTTTTACTTGTTAGTATGAGTAGACCTGAAGCCAGAGCTTGCAATACTACTAAGGGAAAAGAGTCAGACCTAGTTGGGTACAGAAATATATCCATTGTTTTATATAATGCAGACAGTTGTTGGTCTGTCACAAACCTATGGTAGGTAATATTGTTAAATGAGGCAATTTTTTCAGCCATTGGACCAACTCCCACCACATGAAATTCTACATTACGATATCCGTTCATAATATTTGCTACATCTAAAAATATATCAAATCCTTTAGAGTATTCTAGGCTTGCAACAAAAAATATCTTAAATTGATTTTTCAAGTGAGGTTCTTCATTCAATGTAGGATTGAAAAGATCCAAATCAATTCCATTTGGTAGACTAAATACATGTTTAATCCCCAGACGTTTTATTATCTTTTCTTTGTAAGGTTCTTCGCTTGGAAAAATGTGAATACCAATTAGTTTATCAAAGTATCTTTTGTTGAGTATAAATGAAATTATCCTCCTGACTAGGTTTCCCGAAAATAATCCAGTAACGGGCATTGTATGTTCCGATCCAACTAGAATAGGAGGAATTCTTTCAAATAAAGTGGAATGTCTATTATAAAACAGGTATAAAACATCAAATTCTTTCAACTTAATCTTTAGCTCTGTATTTTGTTTTGAGTATCTCCTATCTGAAAGAAGATGATGTAATGGCCAACTAATCTTTGGTCTAGAATAGTAATCTTGAGGTAGAGACGCAGAAATGAGAGAAATACCTTGCAATCTTTTTTCTAAATCCTTTGTTTCAATTCTATTATAATAACTAATATTTGGAATGACGACTCCTATTTGGGTATCTTCTGGTTTGTACTTTATAAGATTTAAGAAAACTTGTTCAGTACCTCTATTTTCTCGGAGGTCTACTAACATCATAAATGCCAATTTCAATAGGTGGCAATCTTTCTTTAGATTATAATCTTAATCTTGCTAAAACGTTAAAAACAATCTGCCAAGAGCAATATAATTGAGGGTAAACTATTTCATTGCACTCTTTTTTCACTTTGT
>JAJZYV010000156.1 GCA_021797955.1 Thermoplasmata archaeon | reverse complement strand
GTCCTGAAGTATGCGCGAAGTAAGTCTCACCACTTTGTGAATGGTATAATCCTCCTCGGATTCCTCCTCCGTAAGGGGTTCTGAGAACCATTGGCACGTTATACTCCCCGCCACTTCTGTATCTCATTTTAGCAGCCTGATTCACAATCTGATCGAAGGCTGTATATATAAAGTCCTGAAATTGAATTTCCGGAACAGATCTTAGTCCACTGAGTGACATTCCTATTGCCATTCCAACAATTCCCAATTCTACAAGCGGGGTATCCATCACCCTGGCTTCACCATATTTTGCCTGTAGCCCTTCCGTAACTCTAAACACACCTCCGTCCCTTCCTATATCCTCACCGAGGAGGATGATCCTATCATCTTTGGACATCATATAATTCAGGGTTGAGTTTAGTGCCTGAACCATGTTCATCGTACTCATAGGACATCACCTTTTTCCTCTTCTATCACCCAGTTGGGTTTTTCATAGACATCCTCAAATAGTGAATCGGGGGATGGTGGTGAAATCTTCTCTCGTTCGTCAAATATTCTATCAATCCTCTCCTTTGCCTCTTTTCTAATCATTTTTATACTCTCATCATCTACCAGTCCCATTAATTTCAATCTTTTTTCTGCAATAATCAAGGGATCTTTTTCAGAGTCCTCTGGTATTTCATTAATTCTATATTTAGACGGATCATCCGAAGTGGAATGAGGACCCATCCTGTATGAAACAGCTTCAATCAAGATAGGTTTGCCATCTTTCCTTATTTTCTCCACTTCCTCTTTAGCAACCTTGTAAGTTTCGAGAAAGTCATTGCCGTCAACCTTCACACCTCTCATACCATATGCTTCCGCTTTTTTCCAGATTTCTACTTTTGTCTGTTTCTCTATTGGCAGGGAGATAGCCCATTTGTTATTCTCGCAAAGAAACAGGACAGGCACCTCGAATACTGCCGCCATATTCATTGCGGCGTGAAAATCTGGGGTTGAACTCGATCCATCCCCGAATGAGGCAAGGACAATTCCCTTTTCTTTTCTATATTTTTTAGCGTAAGCTGCACCTACAGCAAGAGGAAGGTTTGTTGCAACCGGGCTTTGAATGGACATAAAATTGTGTTCCTTGGAACTGTAATGGGACGGCATCTGTCTGCCCTTCTCGTTGTCTGCAGAATTTCCCATGATCTGATCAATAATCTTCTCCGGGCCAACACCTCGATGGAGCATTAGTGGAACATCCCTGTAATATTCGTAAAGGACATCTTCACTTTCAAGAGCCATTGATACTCCAATTTGCAAAGCTTCCTGACCCATTGTCGGGGTATAGAATCCTACCCTTCCCTGTCTCTGAGTCATTATAATCTTCTTATCCAGCGTCCTGGAAAGAACCATGCTCTTATATCCATCTAAAATCTTTTCATTTTCATCCATATCCAATCACCTTAATTGAGTTTTAAATTTTGTGAAGCCCATGCTTCAAAAGCTCTGTAGGAAGTTCTGACCAACGGGCCAGATGCTACAAATGTGAAGCCACTTTCGTAACCCTTTTCCTCCATCAATCTGAACCTTTCCATGGAGTTGTACTCCTTCACTTCCAGTTGTTTTCTTGATGGTCTCAGGTATTGACCAATTGTCAATATTTTTACCCCTGCATTCCTGAGATCACTCATTGTCTCATACACTTCCTCATCAGTTTCTCCATGTCCAAGCATTATGGAGGACTTCGTTACAATGTCCCTTCTGGTATCACTGATATATCTCAGGACATTCAACGATTGATCATAGGAGGCTCTGGCATCCCTGATCAGTGGAGTTAGACGTCTAACCGTTTCCACATTATGGGCAACTACATTCGGAGAAGATTCAAGAACTGTATCGATCAAAGTTTTTTCCATTCTGAAATCTGGAATCAATGCTTCCACCTTAACATTTAGACTCTTAACCTGTCTTATGGTTTCTGCATAGTGAAATGCCCCCTGATCCTTTAAATCATCCCTATCGACTGAAGTTATGACAGCATAACTTATGCCCATTGACTTTACTGCATCTTTAACCCTTTCCGGCTCAAGTGGATCCAGTGGCTCCATTTGTCCGTGAGTTACTGAACAGAATCTGCACCCCCTTGAACAGTTTTTTCCTAGAATCATGAAAGTTGCAGTACCTGCACTCCAGCACTCTGAGAGGTTTGGGCATCTTGCCTCTTCACATACTGTATGAAGTGAATTGCCCTTCAACAGACCATTCACATTTTTGAATGTTTCTCCAGAGGGCAGTTTTACCTTTACGTACTCAGGTCTCTGCATCAGGGTTATATTTTTTCACTATATACTAAATTATCTTTCTTTATATGGAATTAGAATTCATCAAATCTCTCTTTATAAACCCAAAAGCTGCATATTTACGAAAATTTTATTACGTTTTCTAAAATGTGCCCGGCACGGGGTCATAGCTTAGCACGGTTTGAGCACCCGGCTGATAACCGGGAGGTCACCGGTTCAAATCCGGTTGGCCCCATCTGGCACTGCAGCAGTCCCATTCGTAAACTCACCTTTTGTTATATATCCCTTCTTTTTCTCATACGATGTTTCTCTTTGCAATACTAGTTCCAATTCTGAAATATGTGTCTGGTCTGAGTTGGCCAGGCATAACAAATCAATCATTTATGGATTCCACGATAGAATGTACTCATGTCAATCTCTATATACCTGAGGTGGCTATAAGACTGATTAATTTGAAATGGATAACAAGAGAAAAAGCAAAGGTAGACAGGATTGCATGTCCGTGGTTAATATCAAAATTCGTTGATAAGGAGGCAGTATTCCTTTTCGTGCCAAAGGATAAAGTTTTAGAAACCGCAAAGAAAGAAAATGCGATTCCCTTTGATTTTCCCGGGGTTGAACTTATGCATTTCGAAGAAAATGGCAAAGAATACGTGAGTTTTAACTCCATTATTAAAAAATATAACATCAAAGATCAAGCATTATCGGAAGTTGCAAAAATAGTTAGAGGAGCCGATGCTTCTATACCCGATGCTCCAGCGGAATCTAGCGGATTAGAAGCAGCTGCTCTTGGATTTAGAGCGATTGCAAAGGATGATTTTGAAAATATGAAATTGCAATTTCCTCTATACGACGCCCTATATGCTTATTGTAAGGAAAGAATAGAACATGGAGCTAAACTGGAGCATTCTTCCAAATAAGAAAATTGTACTTTCATCAAGTTTTTCCAGTTATCTCTACACCAGTTCGAAGTTAACGTATAGTCTTATATACACACGGATGATCCCAAATTTATGTTCACACCGGTAAAAAAAAATATATTTGCGTGGAGAACTCAAGATCCTGAATACGACTGGGAAATGGTTGGCCATTTGCTCATAAGAAATGGGAAACTTTTACTGATTGATCCTCCATATACACATGGTTTAGAGAAAGCGGTCAAATTTATGGGTGAACCAGAAGCCATCGTAATTACAACAGCAGATCATACCAGAGGATCAAGATATCTTTCACACAAATTACACATTCCATTATACGTTCCAGTCCAGAACGACTCAACTTCAGTGTCCCCCAAGCAAATTTACAAAGAAAAGGGAATCGTCAATTATGAAATCTATGACGAGGGTTCTTTACTTTGGCTAACTTCAAAGAGAGTCAAAGTATTCTGCGGAAAGGATGACAAATTACCATATATGGATGAAATGATTTTAATGGATGACGAGGGGAGCATCATAACAGGAGACATAGTAATGGGTTCCCCTACTGGAGAGGTTCTAACAAGCAATGAGGGATTCACCGACACACCAGACAGTTCTAAGGTAAGAGCTTCATATGAAGCACTGAGAGATAGTTTAAAAGGTCTCAGTCAGATAAATCTACTTTCGTCCCACGGTACAGACATAGTTGGAAATTTGCATAAAAAAATATTGGAAAAGAAATTTTAACAGTGTTAGATTTAGAATTTGGAAAAATCAAGCATATTAATTAGATTTGTTCGTTTAATCGGGGTCGGGTTAAAGTAGGTTTGGGGTATCTATCGGATGTTTGCGAGAATAGTATTTATAATTCTTCCATAAGAACTATAATAGATAAACAATTAAATTAACTAATAGTTAAATTAATATACGGTTTACGAGTTGAGTTAATATGCTTGTAAGGGAGATCGAAAAGTCCCTTGATATGAGACTTATCCTTAAAGTAAAACAGCAAACAGAATTATTCAAGGCAACACTAGATTTAAAATCGAAAATTCCTGTATTCATCTATGGAAAGGATGGGCATGTGTGGTTATCCACATATTTTAGCAAGGAGGCAGTTGGCAGGAATACAGACATTCTATTGAATCGTTTCAAGGGAATTAAATTAGAAAATTCCTATGTGGTGGATACGCAAATAAACAATGTAAAAGATTTTGCAATAATCAGAAAACTTGCAGATCTCCCCTCCTTGGTTATAAATCGTTCAGACATGAGCAACGGAGCTCTAAATATATACGCAAGGTTTCATAGCAGCCAGAGTGACCAGGTCTCTAAACTTATTGCGGAATATATGGTGGATAAAGAAAATTCAAGAATTGACTGGTTGGGGCCGAGTCCTGGAATAATAAAGATCATGGATATAATCAACTCGGAGTATCCGCTATCGCTAGTAACTTATGAAATCCCCCTGAATGGCATGAAGGAAGAATTTGGAAATTTGCTTGCAAGTGAGATGATATTGGAGCCAACGAACAATCAGATCGAAAAAGAGGCATTTTCAATGGTTCTATATTCTAAAGACATGATTCACGGATCGATGGAGGGACTTACCCCCATTTCGAACGAGGATCATATTTATTCACTAAAGGTCTCAAACTTTTTTCTCAATGAAGTTCGGGCAGCAGCAAATGAACATCACATAATGAGAACACGTTATTTCATAAAACCAACACATGATCGGCTTCAAATTACAGTTTTCATTCCAACAGCCAATATCTACGAATACTGTTCAATATTATTTGATATAGCCAGGAAAACTGAAAATCAATTGAAAGTGAAATATTTGCTTCCTTATACTCAGGATGTGTGGGATATCATATAGTGTAGCAGGCCTTAAGATTATTGGAAAACTGCGAAAAAACCAATATATTTTTTTAAAATTTCTTATGGAAAAAGGTAAACATCCCCCTCCATTCTGGAATAATTCTTATATTTAAATTGTTATAATATAATAATTTGTTTAAATAGAATGATTTAGTTTTTCTATTCATGAAATCGAGAATTGGAATCACGTACATTCTGGTTTTTGCATGTTTGATGGGAATGACGCTGTCGGTTGCCGGGGAGATTCACCCGGGCACATATGGAAAGGTGGAGAACAATTACTCCATTGGTCAATCATCTTTAAGCGTAAAC
>JAJZYV010000155.1 GCA_021797955.1 Thermoplasmata archaeon | reverse complement strand
ATTCTCCAAAGCTTTACTCGATATTTTTTGAACTTCATTTTTGATGTTGACAATTAATTGTTTATGTTTTTCATATAGAAAATATAACACGAGTTCTTGAACTCCAACAATAATCAAAAAGTAGGAAATGAACATATAATTAAAAGGAAATTTTAAGAGGAAATAAGATACTGCTATTTCCATAACAGTTAAGGAGATGGAATACAACACAAATAGATTTACAAGAACTTTAGTTAACTTAGTAAGATTTATCCTGACTGTATCACTTGAACTATTAATCAAAGTGATAGTGTCTTTCAAATTATCATTAACTTTTTTATATAATGATTTTGTTTGACTATTTTGTTCAGTTATGGCGACTTCCAACCTTTGAGTTGCCTCTGCTGTCCTAAAAACATTTTCGGTCAGATTCTTCTCAACTTTGTCCATTTCCGAGTTGATAAAAGAATCCTTTACCCGATTCATCTCATTCACCGAAGTTTCAATATCTTTATCTATGGAAACGTTAAGCACCTCCGATTGATAGATCATTATAATAGTTATTATATTTCTCTAAAAATTGTCTGGGTCATATAGAATCCAAATGACAGGGGCCCTCTAAAAATAAATAAGGAAAATATAATTAGAGGACACTAATCAGTTTCTTTAAACTACATTCTAGCGATTGGTAGTGGGAATGTGGTTATTCCGAAGTACGTCGTATTTAGCTCGAGAGATTCGACCAGTTGTGACACTTCTTTCGCTGAACTGGCATCGAAGAAAGGATACAATGATACCTTTGGGAATAGCGTTCACTTATTCCGAACTAGTTAAATCAGACAGTCTTAAAAAAGTAATAGGCGTAAAGTTGTTTCAGTCGAATGTAAGGGAAAATATGAGCGATGTTCTCCACGAAATAATTGACATCAATCCATTGATCCTTGGAATTAGTGTATACGCATGGAACGCTGAACAGGTTAAGGTATTATTAGGATCACTTGCCAAATTGAGTTAAAAGGGAAATATAGTGCTTGGTGACCCGGAAATTACATATGGTGGAAACGAGCTCAACGATGAATTCTTTTTTGCACACTACTTTGTCAAGGGATATGGGTAAAGCGCATTCGTGGATATAGTAACGTCAATACTTAAGCAAGTGAAACCTGCAACCATGGGGGTATATAGGAGAGGAGAACCAATCGGAAATGAAATCGCAGAAGCAAACCCACTGTCGAAAATTCTCCGTTTGCCCGGCCAGATATCCTTGAATTTATAAAGGGTGATAACTTCATCAGATGGCAGACTCAGCGAGGTTGTGTTTTCAGATGCAATTTCTGCGCCTTCAGGAGCTCAAACGGAAATATCAACCAAAACGATTTAGAGGTTGTACAATTTGAACTTCGGAAAATCAAAGATATTGGAACATTTAAACCTTAACTCAAGCTTTTTTACGTAATATGTCGAGATCAATTTTCAGATCCGACACCAGGTCTTTCGCAATATGGCGTAGATGCCATTAAACAGGCATTCCGTTGAGATTAAAGTGCGAGAAAAAGTGCCCCTATTACACAAAAACGGCGGATTTAAGGATTAATATAATGTATTCATTATATATTAGTCTTTCTGTTCATTGCACGGCGTTTACTTAGTATTATGGAACATCAGACTGAATAGTTACAATAGATGTTATATTATAAACACATGGACGAGATCGGGGAGATGTTCCAGAAGAGGTATCGCCTATAAATACACACTCTTCGAGACCATATCTAAAGGTACAATGGTAACATTAATGATGAAGACTCGCTTTTAATAGAATTCGGTGAACAAGATGCACATTGAACAGCGATCTGAAGTTGATCAATGAAATATCTCCTTTACAATCCGGAAATAAATCTTATAAAGAGTCTCTACTTCGCCACGAACTCTGTTCTTAACGCCATCAAAATCATTTTTATCTACCATTTCCCAAACACTTTTTCCTGTTGTCTTAAGGTCTCCCTCTATGTTGAACCTACTCATGATAGAGTTTGTAGGAACAGGATATAAGAGGTTTGGCCTATTTTTATTAAAGTATGGTATAGCTACTTCAGAAAGATCCACAACTTTTGTCTTTAGATAAATGTCGTAGAGCTTCGGTACATCATCAATTCCCAGAAGAACACTTCTCGCAAATAGTCCTGGAAGGTCAAGTCTTGAAATTCCTGTTCCTATAGTTATTAAATCCGGCACGCTGTCTCTTTTGCCAGCAAGTTGTTCCCAATGTTCGTTGAAAAAAGTATAGACTTCTGCCAGTGCATTCTTTTCATCATTTTCGTTAAGTGAATTAACAAAAATTTCTTTCTTCTCGATCTTTTCATTTTTATTAAGTGGGTGGAAACAGTAAAAAACTCCTCCTATAAATCGGTGTTCTGGCCTGGCAGGGTTAACCTTTAGGCTCGATAAGGAAGTGGTTCGATCTGCTAGTGGAACGTACCATTCTGTGTCCAAAATAAAGGCAAGCGTTTTTTCATTATCGAAATTCAAGACCATCTTGAAGGCTAATGCAATTTAAATAAAATGTTTTGCCACTAATGCTATTTGCTTATCAAACAGAGATACCCACCAAAGATTTCTTTTTCCGACATTCAAACAAGGGGTAAGAGTACATAACAAACTGGACAGTTTTTGCGAGTATGTTTTTCAAACAGTGATCTAATGCCCAAGAGCCATGGACATCTGAATACCAAATAGTATGAGGAATTTTGAAATGTTTTTTTGTTTAGAATCTTGGTGTGCTATAGCTAACCTTAGGGTCTATGAAATTGCAGAATAGAGTTTTTCCATAGTTCCAAATCATATCTAAGTCCTCCAAGCTCCCAATGAAATTTAAATTCTCGCTATCTACTATTAGGTTTATGCTGTGGGCAATTATGTTCCTGAACTTTCTTTTATTGACGAATATATCTAATAGGGCTCTTGGAACTACATTTTCGTCCTTTTCAATATGCGGATCATTTTCGTAAAAATACACTAATTCCGGAAATGTCCATTTAGAAAGTACAGAATAATCTTGCTTATGATCTTCAAGGAATTCTTTAAAGTGCCTATACTTTTTTGAATTTTCACTAACTGTTTTCCTTAATTCTGCCAACCAAGACCCGTGTTCAACCCAGTTTGTATGGGAATTCTCAATTATAATTATAATTGTGTGTTCTAGGTATACTAGAAATGGGTAGGACAGTATATAGGCTGGAGCCCTGTTGAGGTCCCAAAATGAGATTATACCTATTGGCTTTGCCGACCCTTTATGTGACTGGATAACGAAATACAAAGGGCTCATCATTTTTGTATTCAATTTTTTTGTATCATTTAGCATGATCTTCAATAGATCGAACAGAGACAAACTTTCCATAACATTGTGTTCTTCTATTTTTTCGATCTTGGTCCTATCTATGTCATATATCTCTCCACGCTGCCTAATGTGTTTTACATTAATGTATCCTAAAACTTTATTTCCTTCTTTAACAACCAGATTGAAAATATTCCTATTATTTGCACATTTACACTTTTCACTTATATCCTTATCATTTATGTCAATGCAGAGCCATTCCTTTTTGGGAGTCATGATTGAAAGAGCTGAAAAATACTTGCTTTCTAAAAACTTCTCGTGCAGGTTCTTTAAATTTTCCGAAGAACTATTAGTATTCATATTCATCATAATGGGTTCTTCCTTATCTTATTTTTTCCATAAACTGGAAGTGCCCATTCCCATAATCTTTGTACATATTGGACTTGTAAAGACAGAAGGATGCCCCAACCAGCGCTAAAATACGTTCAGAGGAACATTATCCATTAAGGCCTTAACTCCGAATTCCAACTGCGTCCTCGAGAATACCCTTAAACTTTGATTCAACTCTTTGATTCTTGGAATAATTAGTATCCCCTATTTCCATCTCTACTTTAAAATTCTTTGCTTCCAGTTTTCGGGATAGATACCTCATAGTCTACTATATGCGTTGTAGGCGTTCTCACCATTGCATACAACAATATGCAGCATTTAAGTCATTTTGTCTGGTATAATAACCCTTAAAATTGAATTGATCAGGTTTATTTTGCATGAAGTAGTACTTAGCAAGGTTAGTAACTACTCCGGCTGTGTCGATCTCAACGATTATCCTAGAACTCTTCAACTCCAGTCTTATATCTCCGAATTCAAAATAGAAATGTGAATTCTCACAGTTACGGAGATCGACTCTATTATATCTTGTCTGCCCGGTGTAAATTTTTAAACCCTTCTTAATCAACTCTTCCTTAGAAGGAAGCGAACAAATTCTATCAATAATGCTTGAGCTTTTCATCTTGAAAGTATAAAATTAGTTTGCATGTAATGATTCCAATCGGGTTATACTATCTTTTTCAAAATTACTTTCCCATCTTCCACATAAAATCGTAAAATATCTTCCTCTTTGACGCCCAATATTGCCTGAACTTTCTTTGGAGGGGTAAGTCTTAGGGATGAACCCTTTTTTGAAAGATGTGGTAAAACTAACAATTTGCGCATTAATTAATATAATTGATATAATATCGTTCTGTTATTTTTGCTAAAAGTTCAGGGACCTCCAAAGACCTCTAATAAAGCATAATTGAGATTACCAGAAACCCAGTCAATAAAGCTTTTAGTTAAATTATTTGATTAAGAAATGATTAAACAGATGATTAACCCTAAACCACTAGATAATAGTCAAATAAATTTGGTTGAAGCTTTCCCGAACCTCTACTGATGCTATAATCCTGCTATTATCTTTGCATCAAGCACAACTATTTTGGATCCGTTTATTTTGACTGGGTTTAGATCAAGTTGATCAATAGAATTCAAACCTGCTTCTCCAATAGAAGATATTTTCATCAGGAATTCTATCAACGAATTCCGATCAATTTTATGTCCCCTGAATCCGTTCCCCGTGAATTTGCCGATAGAGACTTCATCTATCATTATATTACAGTCATTTCTGCTAACCGGAATCAACCTGAATGTGACGTCATGATAAATTTCCGTCATTGTACCTCCCATCCCAAGCATCATTGACAGACCGAACACATTATCTCTGGAGATTCCCACGATAATTTCTATTCCTTCCTCCACCATTTCTTCAACCAAAAACTGGGAATTCGGGAAAAGTTTCTTCATTTTATTGAATCTGGTTTTAAGCTCTTCCAATGTCTTGATTCCTATGCTTACTCCACCAACATCTGATTTGTGTAAAATGGATTCATCTGACACCTTTAACACAACAGGATATGAAATGTCAAGCTTTTCAGGTATATCCTCAATGATTAAACTGCGTGGAACTGAAATTCCCATGTTTTTTAAGGCAGTCTTGATCGAAAATTCAGATTTTCCATTGCTTTTTATTTCTTG
>JAJZYV010000154.1 GCA_021797955.1 Thermoplasmata archaeon | reverse complement strand
CTTCAGGACTTACAGTTGTTACCCCATCAAATCCGTACGACGCAAAGGGTTTGCTGATTTCAAGCCTTAAGATGAACGATCCTGTAATCTTTATGGAACCCAAGAAACTTTATAGGTCCACAAAAATGGATGTTCCCGACGAAGAATACGAAATCCCCATAGGAAAAGCATCACTTTTAAGCGAGGGTGACGATTATACATTTATAACCTACGGTTCTATGGTACCTGTAGTGATGAACACGGTGAGCAAAAATAACTTCAGTGCAGATGTTATTGATCTAAGAACGCTATTTCCATACGATGGAGAAACTATTCTGAATTCAGTAAACAAGACGGGCAGAGTTATAATTGTTCATGAAGCCCCAAGAACTTTGGGCATGGGGGCAGAGATTTCTGCATTCATAAGTGAAAGGGCAATTGATTACCTGATGGGTCCAATACTAAGAGTGACCGGACTCGACACACCTTTCCCTTACAGACTGGAGGAATATTATGTACCCAATGAAAGAAGAATTCTAAAAGCTGTTGAAAAATTGCAGCAGTACAGGTGAACGAAATGTTTAAGTTTGTGTTACCGGATATTGGAGAAGGAGTCACAGAAGGGGAAATAGTAAAGTGGATCATTAAAGAAGGCGATGAACTGCAAAGGGATCAGGATATGGTTGAGATTATGACCGATAAGGTAAATATCAACATACCCAGCCCTGTTCAAGGGAAGGTTACCAAAATACTCTATAAGGAAGGACAGGTAGTTAAGGTAGGAGAGGCAATAATAGAGATAGATGATGGAAGTGGTTCACCAGCAAAGCCAAAAGCAAATGAAGAGAAGGCTGAACCAGCCAATGAGCAAGAAAAAGAAGAGAAAGATGATGAGGTAAAAGGAGGTGAAATGAAGATGGAAAGTAGCGGTGATCAGAATAGAAGGATACTGGCTTCTCCCACAATAAGGAGAATAGCGAAAGATAGAGGAATAGACCTTGATAGTATTACCCCTTCGGGACCAAACGGCAGAGTAACCCTTGAGGATCTTGACCGTGCAGAAAGGGAAATGAATCAGAAAAAGGAGCAACCAAAACCCGCAGTTAGACCTGTGGAACCGCCCAAACCGGCGGCTAGACCCATAACTCCTCCAAATCAGCAAAAGCAGCAAGTGACTGAGGAACCAAAGCCCGCTGAGTCCCGACCAGAACAAGAGGAAAAAAAGGTTCAGCCAAAACCTGAAAAGGAGGTAAAACCAGAAGGACCAAAAGCGCCGGAGTCACCACCCCCTGTAACTAAAGTGGAATCACCAGTCGTTCAGGAAGTATCTCACGCAGAGGGAGATCAGTTAATCGAAATGCACGGCCTTAGAAGGATTATTTTTGATAAAATGACTAAATCCAAACAGATCATGCCTCACTTTACCGTAGGAGAATCAGTAAACATAGGTCTTTTAACAAAAACAATGAATGATATGAGAGAAAAGGGGACAAAAGTATCGCTTACTCCATTCTTTGTAAAAGCCGTAGCAGTGACCCTGACCGAATTCCCAAAGTTCAATGCGCACTACGATGAGCAAAATAAGAGCTATCTGATGAGAAAGGATATCAATATTGGTGTGGCGATAGATACGCCAAGTGGTCTCACTGTAGCAGTGGTAAGAAATGCAATAGATAAATCCGTCGTGCAAATTTCAAACGAAATTGCTGACCTTGCAAAAAAAGCCAGAGAGAATAAACTTAGTTTGGCAGATGTGCAGGATTCAACATTTACGGTTTCTAATGTTGGTTCCATAGGCGGATTGTTTTCAACACCAATTATAAACTACCCGGAAGTTGCCATTCTTGCAGTGCACAGATCTACAAAGAATGGCAGCAATTTCGAGAAGGGCGATGACCAGACCATACTGTCACTTTCGTGCGATCACCGTTTGATAGATGGGGCAGATGCGGCCAGATTCGTAGTTAAAGTAAAAGGTTACCTTGAGGATCCAATATCATTTTTAATCAGGTGAAAAACATGAAGTATGACGCAATTATTATTGGAGGAGGACCGGGAGGATATTCAGCAGCAATTAGATTGGGACAACTTGGAAAATCTGTTCTTATGATTGAAAAAGCCAGGGTAGGTGGAGAATGCCTGAATTATGGGTGCATTCCATCAAAAGCTCTTATAGAGATGGCCAATAATATTTCATATCTTAAGAGTTTGCCGGGAGTCAGATTGAGTTACAACATAGATATGTCACAATGGCAGAGCTGGAAATGGACAATGATTAACAGGCTGGTATCAGGAATTGAAACGCTTTGCAGGGCATACGGTGTCAAAATAATCAATGGAGAGGCAAAAATAGTTGATAAGCAACATGTACAGGTTGGAACAGAGACACACCAATGTGATAATTTAGTAATTGCCACCGGTTCTTCGGCAACAAGGATAGATGCCTTCAAAGACGCATACTATAACAAGGAAATACTTGACCTGAAAACAATTCCGAAGGAAATGGTGATCATAGGTGGAGGATATATTGGGGTTGAACTTGGAACTGCATTTGCCAAACTCGGTACACAGATTACCCTTATAGAAATGTTGCCTGGAATTTTAAATGGAATTGACCCAGAACTCATAAAGCCTGTTGAGAGAAGAATGAAGGAAATGGGCGTCAGGATAATACTCTCGGCAAAGGTGGACAGCGTTGAAAAGAAGGACTCTCGATTTACAGTTAAAATGGGATCGGGTGCCACAATAACCACAGACGCTGTTCTGGTTACAGTTGGGAGAAGGCCAAACGTTGAAGGATTTGGCCTTGAAAAATTAAAAGTGGAACTGGAGAATGGATTCATAAAAACAGATAAGCATAAATTGACAACTGAAACAAATGTATATGCACTTGGAGATGTCTCCACAGGAGGTCCGATGCTTGCGCACAGGGCATTTTACGAAGGAGAGGTGGTTGCACGGAATATCGCAGGCAAAGATGCTACAGTGGATTATTACGCCATACCAATGGTTGTTTACTCGGATCCCGAAATTGCATCTACTGGCGAAAGGGGATTGAAAACAACAAGGTATCCCCTTGCTGCAAACGGAAGAAGTCAGGGGATGAATAGCTCAATGGGGTTCTACAGCATCTATTATAATGATGATGGAACTGTTACTGGGGCAGGAATAGCTGCACCACATGCCTCTGAAATGATCAGTGAGCTGACTTTGGCAGTTGAGAGCGGAATGAACATTCAGGACATAGGAATGACAATCCATCCGCATCCGACAGTTGCAGAGGGCATTCAAGAATCTGCGGAGATTGGCTATGATAAACCCCTACACTTCAAGCCAATTTCTTGATCTTGGAATTAAGGATTTCCAATCGACATGGGACTTCCAGAAGAAAGTGCATGAACAAAGGGTCAATGATGTAATACCTGACACTTATATTTTTGTTGAACACTCACCGGAAATATACACAATAGGAAGAACCGCTGATCCTGATAATTATAAAGGGTTGAATCCTATTTTAATAGAACGGGGCGGTGATGTAACTTTTCACGGACCGGGCCAACTCGTTATGTATCCCATAGTTAGGGTATATCGAGAAGGCGAATCAAAAAGAGTAAGGGAATTTGTCAACGAAGTACAAGGAATAGTCATGAATTCAATGAGATCCATGGGTTTCAGCCCACATCTTGGGGAAGAGCCTGGAATTTGGGTATCAGACAGCCCGGATGGGTTAAGAAAAGTTGCTTCACTGGGTATGAAACTTAAGTCAGGAGTATCTTTTCACGGAATTTCAATAAATTATGATCAGATAGTTATGAAAGGTTTTCAAAAAATCAGGGCATGTGGGTTGCCACCGGAAACGATGGGGTATCTTAATGTCGACAAAACCTACCTTATGAATAATCTAATAGAGCAGATAGGAAAAAAATATTCTAAAATAAATAAGTGGGTTATATAATTATTCAGATTCTCTTGGAAAGATTGAGCCACCAGCGAATCCACCTATTGCAGGTATCACAGTTCCCTCCAATATGGCACCTATTATTGTCTTTAAAGGATCTGCACTCAGATTACCTCTTGTTACCAAAAAAATGTGCGTTAGAGTACTCACAACATAGATGTTTCCTGTGTAATTTGTGATGTCTGTGATCACAGAAAATGGCAGGTAATAAGACAGTTCTATCAGAACAAGGGATGCGACCATGCCCCCAATCAATGCTGCTGCAAATCCCCTGGCACTTCCCTTTCCTGTCATACCTCCCAGTAATCCCGCAACAAACCAACCCACAATATAGAACGGGCCAAGTAGGACTAGAGAGATGAATGTTACAAAGAGTCCTTTAACTACACTTCCGCTGGAGTCGTCTGACTCAAGCATTCGACGTTTCATGGAAGTTTAATTTTACACGGCATATTAAACTTTATTGAAACTTGTCTTCCAGAAATGAGTGATTTTTCTGGTCAGCTTGTGTGAGTATTTTACCTCCTCACATTTTAATTAACAGAAATTCATATGTAAGTTAAAATGCAAATTAACAGTAAATTTGATGGTACAAATCTTGCTGAAATCGATAATATCAAACTTGGTGAAATTAAATTTGAAAATTCTAAGGGGGATTTCATAGATGGAATGAAACTGGCGAAGGCTTTTATTGAATCACTAAATGAATTTTTAAGCAATAATCAAAAGTTAAGCATAATGTCAAATGAAACGGGAAAAACTATAGAAGCATGTAAAAAAGAGGTGAAAGAAACCATCCACTACTGCAGATATTTGCACATTCCAACCCTTTTAGGAGATGAGGGGAATGTAAAATTGCGAATACCAAGAATGAAGAAATTTGATTTTACATTATTAGATCCGTCTCTACCAATTTTCACCATGTTTCAAAGCATTTTTGAAAGCATAAGAAACGGTCACAGAGTTGTGATCTCCCATAATAAGAATTCACCAATATCCTCAATGACCTTAAGCTCAGATATATTCCAAAAATATTCAGATACGGAATTTTTATTATTTGATATTTTGCAAGATCAACCGATTAACGATATAGATGAACTTTTCGCTAATTCCAATATATATTCATGGGGAACTCCTGATGATGTTAGGGAAACTCAGAAAGTTGTGGAGAAAAATCAGGTGAGGTGGAAAATTCTTGGTAACGGTGTTTGCATAGTTGATGACAGGTCCAAACTGGAAATAGCCTCCAATTCCCTTGCGGGACTGAGTTACAATTCAATCAGCAATCGCGGACTTAGAAGTCAGATTTATTTAGTTAATGACAAGGATTTTCTGTTTTTTAAGAATAGGGTCGTTGAATATTTGAAGAGAGATATCAAACATGGTTACGGGATTAATGGCGACATAAATTATTTCAATTGCAAGGAAGATGCCGACCACTCCAGGGAATCTGTAAAAAGATTAC
>JAJZYV010000153.1 GCA_021797955.1 Thermoplasmata archaeon | reverse complement strand
GTCTATGATACATTGGTTCAATCATTCAAATAGTTAAAAACCGTTTCACTTACTTCTCTAATAATACACTCATTTCCTAAGTTAATTAATCTCTACAGATTCCCTCAACTAAAAATTGGCAATGTCTTCAAAGACAAAAATGTAAATATAGATATGGCATTATATCAATAAGATATGATATCTGTATCATGCAAGACTATCGTCGCCATGCCTTACTCGAGGCAGTTTAAAATTTATAAGATGATTGATAATGAAATTTCCGGGTGAAGTGACTTTTGGGAGTATTATTGAAACACTGACCAGTGGTATATATGACGGTAATTCTAATTCTATGAGAGAGTATATCCAAAACGCTATAGATTCTGGCTCAAAAAAAATCGAAATTAGCTACCAGAACAATGATGCTGAAATCGTCATCAGAGATTACGGGATGGGTATGGATAAAAACGAATTGACAAATGCTCTTTCTTTAGGAGCTTCGAAGAAACCCCCCTCAGAAATAGGATGGAGAGGTATAGGCATTTACAGTGGCATTCCAAATTTTAAAAGGATAATAATCACCACCAAGAAGTCTGAAGAAAAGAAGCTTACCGTTGAGATATTATCCGAAGAGATAAGGAGCAGATATTTGAGTGTGCCAAGGCCTTCTGCAAGAGAAATTCTCGAATCCGGAACTACGGAAATCACCGAGATAGATGACCCTGACTTCGAACCAGGAACACAGATAACGCTCTTAGGTACTGAACAAAATCAAAAAACCTTTTTTACCCCTGACCGACTGAAGAATAAATTGATTAGAGTTTTACCGTTGCCGTTAAGGGAAGATTCAATATTTAAGGAAAAAATTATACAAGTACTAAAGAAAAATGGCATAGAGGAACCTGATTTTGAGATATTTTTCAACGGTAAAAAATTATATAGACCGCCCACTGATGAAAGTATATTCGATCCAGATTCCTTCGTCTCAGGTTTGTATAAGGCTGATGACGAAACGGCTTTATTTGTCTTCTGGGCTATAACGTCTCAGGAAAATGCAGAAATCGAAAACCGTAAAAAGAACGAATACGATCGTTTGAATCGTGGCCTCATTTTTAAACTTAAAGGAATGACCATAGGAGACGAGCGATCACCAGAAATAACAGTCTCGCGGCTCTATTCAGGAAAGTACAACTTCTGGAATTACGGTGAAATACACGTACTGGACAGTAATATAAGGGAAAATGCCGGAAGAAACAATTTTGAGACCTTGACAGGTCATGCAGGTGAACTATTCGGAAAGGTAGCGAAGCTTATAGAAGAGCTTCAAAAGAATAACAGGCAGAAATCAAGCACTGATAAACGGAAGAAACTTGCAGACATAGAAGATAAAATAAAAAATAAGACTATATCAAAGCAGGAGGCCAAAAAGGAGCTTAAAAGGATCAAAAAGGCCATTGAGGGAAGCCAAACAGGAAGCGAAGAAGAAACCCTGAGGTCTTACAGCGAAGTACTGAGAAAAAGGAAAGAAGATGAACTGAAAAAGATAGAAGGATTACTCAAAGAAGTTGAAGTTCAGGCGGATGTTGAAGAATCCTCACCTGCCGATATACTTCAAAAGATACTACCTAAAGAAATCCTAAATCCGATTTCTCAAAAAATCAAGAATCCTGAAAAGAGGTTGGAACGCAATTTGTTTTCCCAGTTAGAGGAGAAGCTCTCATCTCTTGCTGGAATAAAAAAAGAGGAATTCAATAAATTAGTGAGCGAAGTTTTTGCAATACAGCCCCCTGGCGATCTAAAATCGATCAAACAAAAAGCGAAGGTTTTCATAATAGATCCACTTAAAATTTACAATGACAGCCCAAATGATACAAACAACCAGAAATATACCTATCTGATCAACGCGAACTTTGGGCAGGCGATTTTGGCTTTATACCAGATCTTCGTTAACGGTGAAAAGCATCATTCAGATACATTTAAAAAAGAATGGTATGACAAGATGAGCAAAGAAGATAGGGATCTATTTTTCATTGAGCTAGGTTGCACTATAGACCTATTTTCAAGAATAATTGAACGCAGTAAGCCGAGAGACAGCTTTGGACCCCTACCTTGATACAATATTGGATCCAAAATTGCTTTTTTTGAGAAATCCTTATTAATCAATAACTCCTAGCTTATATTAAGATGAAAATCCTACTGGTTGAACCTAATTACTATTCCCGGTACCCCCCCCTTGGTTTATTAAAGCTTGCTTCTTATTATAGGGCATACGGGAACAAAGTTTACTATGTGGTCGGAGCGGACGGAAGTACAGATAAAATAGAAAAAATAAGGCAAATTGATATTACTTCACTCTTTACCTACGCTTGGAAGCCAGTGCACCAAGCTATAGGATATTACCATGCCTTATTTCCAGAAGCTAGAATCAATGTTGGAGGAATATATGCAACTCTTATGCCAGAACACATCAAAAAGCGCTATCCGTTTGTGAACGTTCACATGGGTTTGCATCCAAAGGCGGAAAGCAGGATGCCGGCATACGATATTTTAAAGACTATTGATAAGTGGAAAGAATGGGACAGTTCCATAGTCTTCACATCAAGGGGATGTGTAAGAAAATGTCCTTTTTGTGTCGTTCCAAAGATAGAGGGCGGCATGAGGGATGAAAAAACATCCATAATCGATCTCATGCATCCATCTCACAAGAAGGTGACTATATGGGACAACAACTTCCTAGCATCGCCTTACGCGAAGTCCATGCTAAGGGAACTCATAGACAATGGCATCGAAGCGGACTTCAACCAGGGTCTCGACGCCAGGCTCATAGACGCAGAGACCGCTGGGCTGCTAGCCGATGTCAGATCGAAGAGCATACACATGGCCTATGACTGGCCGTGGGAGGGGCCATTCGTGAAGAGAGCGATCGATCTGTTAAGCGGGGCAGGGTACAGAAGGAAGAACCTGATATTCTACATGCTATACAACTTCTGGGACGACAAGCACAGGAAGGGGGACACGCCAATAGATTTCTTGAACAGGCTGCAGGACCTGATGGGATGGGGTGTATCTGCATATCCGATGCGTTTCATACCACTAGATGCCCTGGAAAGAAACTCATATGTTTCGCCGCTGTGGACTAAAGATCAGCTTGAGATGGTCGCGGATGCCAGAAGGGTGCTTGGCTATGCAGGTACATTTGTATCGTACAGGGGTTTCGTGGATAAGATCGCATCCGCAATGAACTTTGAGGAGGCGATGGAGTTGAGGCCACTAAAGCCGAAGACAAAGAACATGGTGCCGGCAATGGCTCCAGAAGTCTATTAAAGCAATAGTGTCAACAATGTGATACTTGGATCGTTTTTTGAGCCTTTCTATGTTCTATGCCTACAAAGGAAAAATTTAGCATGAAAGAGCGACTTAATAAAGGAAATATGTGGATCTCAGGGTATTACATGAGAAAAAGAATAGTAACTGGTCAGTCTGTTGTGCCTGACAATTTCATCCCGGTTTGGCACTTCTTTTGATAATTGATGGAGCAT
Source organism: Thermoplasmata archaeon (assembly GCA_021797955.1). Next base: position 1,976 of record JAJZYV010000153.1, on the reverse strand, counting down.
CTTCAATGAAATTCTTACCTCTCAACTTTGTAAAGAAGAACAGAAAAGAGGTCTTCCTATACCTGGACAATCCTGAAGTAGAGAAGACCTCAGACAAGGCAGAACAGCACTTCTCGGTACAGTCATGGCTGTTCAAGCATAGGTTCAAGACAAAGGATGGTCTTCTAAGGACATCCTACTGGTATCATTGGTACTTATCAACAGGGAATTGACAATGTCCGAATAACATAAGGATTATTACTTACTAAGAAGTACACTTTTATGCCTCTATGGGACACGATTAAGGGGTCTATAAAAGGAACAACTAAGAATATTCAAGATTCAATAAAAGAGAAGCGAAAATTAAAACAGTCTAAGGAAGAAATTTTGGAAAAATTTGAAATATCCCAGATGAAACAAATTTGCAAGGAATATATTGGTAAAGAGCCAGAACCTTACGAAATAAGCCCTATAACAGGGGAAAAGCGAAGACGTGATTTAACAAGAAGAGTGTATGTTAATTTTATTGAATCTAGGGTTTCTTTGGATGTTTTGAAAAATTATGCTGAAAAATTTAGAATTACCATATACAAAGAAGTAGAAAATCACTCGCCTAACAGTAAGAACGGTTTCAACCAATCGTCAACTAGTGGTCCCCTGAAGTATATTACTAAACAGTCAAAACCTGTACAAGCAAATGATTATTTGCCTAAATTGGAGGAAAATTATACTAGGTTGAAAGAAATATTAGATTACATCAAAAATGAATTTGATAATTATCGATATAAGATTAGAGATGAAAGAGAGCTAGAATCAATGATAGAAATTTATCTAAAAACGAGGTACAAGTTTACACAAAGACAGTACCCCATAGGAAGTGATAGAATAGATATTTTAGTAGATGGGAAATACGCAATTGAATTAAAGAAAGCTACAAGCATAGAAAGACTAAGAGGTTTAGTTAATCAAGTAGAGGATTATCAAAAACACTTTGAGAATAAGGGGGCTGTAGGGGCTATTATATGGGATTCTGGAAAAATGAGAGCCTCCGACATTGAAAGCAAACGCCAGGAATTAATAGCTAAGGGCTCTTACGCTGTAATAATTCATGCTAAATCGTGATACTAAATCCCATTTCAACCCCATTCTCCCACAAAGTATAAGTTACAAGGATCTTAATAGAGTTCCATCCTTTGTTCACCTTAAATGACTAAAACATACTAAAAAAAGTTAATCGGCATTACTCGTAGGAATATTTCATCATCTGCAGCTCTTATCTCAAATGAAGAGATTGAATCTATTTTTAAAAAGAGAGAGGGAGTTCCTACTGAAGAGTTATGGGAGGTTTTGCATAACACAAAATCTTCTGGCTTTGAAAGAATCATAACAGACGTGGTTATACGGATGGGATACTGTAAGGATTTTGAGGAAATTACTAAGGCAATTTGTCTACCTGGCGATGAAAGACTAGATAGTGAGGCATCGCAAGATAAATTAGGATTTGACAAGATATATCTTCAAGCTAAAGGATGGGACAAATATCAGACAGTTAGTGCAAAGGAAGGGAGAGATTTTAGCGGAGCATTGTCTGGTAACCTGGCCGAAAAAGACATATTCATAACAACGCTAAATTTCCTAAAGAAGCTTTAGAATTTTCTGAAAAGGATTCTGACCATAAAATTACCTTGATAGACGGTCTGAAGCTAGCAAACCTCATGACACAGAATAATGTTGGAGTCCGAGTTGTGACAAATTATAATTTGAAGGAGATAGACAAAGACTATTTCGAGTCATTTTGATAACGAGGGCGATGTGCAATAGTGAAGAAGACAACAAGCATTATGACATAGATTTTGAAACAATTAAAAAGAAATTCAAAAGAGCGGATTACAACAATATAAACAGTCTTATTATGTACGAAAAACGTGCCCTGCACCATTATAGAACTGGAACACCATGATAATAATACTTCTATGAAAAAAGTTCGTTAGGCGAAC
>JAJZYV010000152.1 GCA_021797955.1 Thermoplasmata archaeon | reverse complement strand
GAAGTTTCTCAATTTGAAAGATCATATCTAAGAGAAGTCTTAATTCGTAGTTCTCAGAAACTCTAATATTCTAAATTACCGTTGAGATATAAACATCGATTTATTTTTGAGGGTAGCTAAATTTCTTAATTTCCATTTTTCTTTAAATCAAGCTCCAAAAGCATTTCATTGCCTAGTTCCCCAAGAACACGAAGTCTCTCTCTGATGTAACTTTTGGATAAACCACCATTAACGGTAGGTTCAGTTGTTTTCTCAGGCAAATTTGCAATAAAATCCTTTAGATTTTCTTTCATTATATCAAAAATAAATTTACCAAATTCCAGATAGGAAGACGTGGTTAAAATGTCCTTTCCATTCACAGATAACCGAGCCAACTTGAGCTTGTTCTGTTCTAGTTCTAATAAAGTTCCGTAGATTCTGTCAAGGGGATCTTCAATTCTTTCGATCTCCAACATGTTATTCATTGCTGGTTGACCTGTAATATCAATGCTTCCGTTTTCATCCTTATATTCCACTGATAAGAATGAATTGTCTGTTCCTCTTGACATAACAAATGTGAACGCAGATGATTTTTCCGGATCCTGAAATACCACAAACAGGTTTCCCTTTGTAATTGTTGAAGAAACCATGCTGTATTTATCAAGCTTCTCATAATCAAGTTGAGGATCCTTTCCTATCCAAGTTGAGGCAGATCTTACTGGAATCTTAAGACCCTTCTCCAGCATTGAGAATTTTAATGATTCCTTAAGAAGTTCGGAATCCCTTGTATTTAGGGTAAAATCATACTCTATATTGTTCTGACAGGAATATCTTGCAATCCCTTCATAAGCGCCATTTGACCATTTTATTCCTATTGAGTAATCGAGTATGTCTATGGGATCGCTTGAGAGATATGCCTGCATGGACTTGTTTGAGTTTAGTATTAAGGCATTTATATTTGCCGTAAGTTCATTTATCTTCTGGTTCTTCTCCTCCACCACTCTCTTTTTGTAATTTTCAATCGCTCCCTTAGCAAAATTTACAATGGTTGTCTCTGTATCTAATATACTTGATATACCCTTTTCGTTTCTATAGGTTTCAAATATTTTGGCAATTGAATTTGTCAAAGAATCTATATCTGCCAACTCCCCCGGTATTGAATTTTTCAATTTTTCAAGGATTTCACTCTGTTGTGAGGATTCCTTCTGACTACCTATTGCATCAATCATATAAGTAAAGAACGACTTCAATTGCCTTAAATTCTTTACATTGGAGGAATCCTGCATTTCCATCTTTAGAGACAATGAATTATCATTTATTAATTCTTGTTGAAAATTTTTGAACAATCTTATTTAGATTTACTATTAAGTACTAATAATTAAATGGTAAAGCTAATATTGTTCATTCTTTTCCAAAACAGTGGAAAATCAAGAATCAAAAGACTCTTTAAAGCCATTAATGGATCAGCTTAAATTAACAATAAAAGGTGTTATGCTGCTTTCGGAACAGAATCAGGAAATTTCAAGATATAAAATTGTTAAAATGCTAATGGAGGATGATCCGCAAATAAAGGAATTCTTTGCTTCGGTAATCGTGGCTAGAAATCAGAGATTTAAGGAACTTCTCATAACGGGCATAGGTCAGTTTATAATGGCTGCGGTTTTGTTTATTGCAGGTGCATTATTTCTATACCCATCACTTTCCCCAAATTTTTCTTTGAAGGCATTTCTTTCTTATTATTCAAATGGAATAGCTTACTATGGGCAATCTTCAGGTATTTTATATATATCCGTTATAATCTCGTTCCTTCTAGCAGTATTTCTTCTCGTATCAGCATTCTATACAATAAGAGTGGCAAGAAATTCTCTTTTGACACTGGTTAAATGACAGTGTATGGGGTATTAAAAAAATGCAAAGAAGAAGGCTGGCAAGGATTCTAATCTCACTGCGTTTAGTTTCAACTATTTTTGGTGCAATATCCATAATGATAGGAGCAATACTATTTCTTGGTTCATTTAATAAAATTTCGAACATATCTCATATAGAAATAGGAACAGTGGCATATTTTGCATTAATACTCTCATTGGTTTTCTTTGGTCTTATTTTGGTGTTATCTTATCCCACGACCTATAGAGTCAGATTTGTTAAACCATCTATTAGGAGCAAAGGAAATCCGTCCTATGGAATTTGGATAATGATTGGTCTTGGAGTTGGATCTACGTTGGGTTCTCCACTTTTTCTTCTCATACCTGAAAACGCAGTCCAATACGGCTTTATATCTGTTATATCACTATTATTGGCTGCCCTTATATCATTTGGAATGGCCAAAGTATACTCAGACGTTTACGCATTTCATGCAAGAAACGGTAAGGATATAGTGGGAGGGCCAACATTTATAAGGGAAGCCTATGGGCGTGATTCTTTAAAGTATTTTGTATCCAGAACTTCTATGTGGGTTGCCAATTCGTCTTTATCGGCATACTGCATCATAATATTCTACGATTTTCTATATGTAATCCTGCCAAATACGATCTCATCAGGTTTTCTGTCAGGTTATGGTGAGCCATTGATCGTTTATTCAATCCTGTCAATGATAATTATATGGTTCATCATTAATGCATTTTATGAAGAAAAGTTTCTTATAGCCATCGGTAGAGTTCAGCTTATTCTTGTAATAATAATGGCTTCAATTTTGATAGGAGAATCATTACTCATATTTGGCCCACATCTAAATTTTGCAAGATTTTACAAAGTCTCATTTGGATCAAACTGGATTTTTGATCTATTTATCAATACCGGATACCTATACATTTTATTTTTTGGTTTTCAGGAAATCATGGCATTTCAGCGGGAAGTTAAGGAAGAAATAACCATGAAACTCATATTCATAAAGAAAAAAATAAAGGTCAAAAAGGTAACAATTTTAAAGGTCTCAATGTTCTTGACCGTTCTTATATCCTCTTCCATTAACATTCTGTATTCTGCATCCGTGATGCTTTCTGGAATTGCAACCGGAGCCATTGAAACAGCTACTATTCCGGCTTTTTATATTGCTGAAAAGCTCCAGGGTGATCTTGGTTTATTTTTCCTCGTCGTAGCATTCCTGATTGCAACTATAACAACTTTTACACCGGCATTTCTGGCTGCATCAAGACACTTAAAAGCACTGGGTGAAGATAAGATATTTCCATATTCTGTGTCAAGGGTTTCATGGGTTTTCACTCTGTTATTCATAATAGTATTGGTAAGTGCAGGTGAAAACTTTCTGCTGAGCATCACTGATTTCATGGTGTTGATTAGTTTGGGGTTAATAGTTTTCTCTGGGTTTAATTATAGAACCCAGCTAGGTAGAAAGAATGGGGTTATATTTCCATTAATGGTTTCAGGATTAACCCTCTTCTTTGCCATAATGACTTATTTTATCGATCCCATCGTTGTACTCTTTGCAATTATCGTCATTGTTTTCAGCTATCTTATCCACGACCTGATTTCAATGGAAAGAATTTCTTTGCGGTTGTTCAGTGGATTCTTTGAAATTGTCCTTTTTTTAATAACTTCATTGCTTATGATTTCATATAATGTATTTCAACCTGTTCAATGGAGTTTCATATCTATAAGTTCTGTGAATGCAGCGACAATAGCGTTGATTCTTCTGTTGTTTGCAGGGATATTAAGTATTTCCGATGGAATTTTGGAATTATACGCCCTCAGTAGAGGCAACACTTAGAACCGCTTCTTAATTACTTTATTAAAGAAGTGCATAGCTTTATCGAAATTCCATATATAAAAAAAAGGAAAATTAATAATAGTGAATGGATAGGGATTATGTATGAAAAACAAAGGACAGGACGTATATATGATTTCTGGAGGTGTAACCAAATTTACCAAAGCATCCCCGGAAGCGGACTTTAGATTGCGAACCAAGAAAGCATTTGATTATGCCTTGAATGATGTTGGGATGACATTGAAAGATATCGATGGCTCCGTAGCTTCATATTTTTCTGACCATTTTCAAAGACAGTTAATGTCGGGTATTATGGCCCAGGACTATTTGGGTCTCACACCAAAGCCAAGCAAGAGAGTCGAAGGTGGTGGAGCAACAGGCGGTCTTTCTTTCCAAGCAGGCGTAGAGGAAGTTGCATCAGGAAGAATGAATACTTGTGTTGTTTACGGATTTGAAACAATGTCTCACGTTAATACATGGAAGGGAAATGAATTCATTGCCCTTGCAAGTGATACCAATTTCGATTATCCAATTGGCGGATTCTATACTGGATATTATGCAATGATGGCCACAAGGCATATGCACGAATTCGGAACAACTGTTGAACAGCTGGCAAAGGTATCAGTTAAGAATCACGGAAACGCTCTGCACAATCCATATGCGCAAAGCCCGATGAAGATAACAGTGGAAGATGTGAGAAACTCACCAATGGTTTCGTATCCATTAACCAGACTTGACGTTTGTGCAATGTCAGATGGAGCAGCTGTTGCAGTTCTGGCAAATGAAGAGAAAGCGTTTGAACTCTGCGACAATCCCGTTCTTATTAAGGGTATCGGAACAGGAACCGATACAATGAGACTGGCAGACAGACCCCATGGAAAGGTAATCCTTCTTCCAAATGAATCAGAATCTGATTATAAGAATCTCAAATACCCGGGAATACATTCATTCAGAGCAGGAAGGTCTGCGGCAAAGGAAGCTTATTTGTCAGCAGGTATAACCGATCCTCTGGAAGAATTGGATATTGTTGAGCTCCATGACGCATATACATCATCTGAGATTCAGACTTATGAAGACCTTGGTTTATGTAAATATGGAGAAGGAGGACATTTTGTAGAGGAAGGCAAAGCTGATCTTAAGGGGAAAGTTGCTGTAAACCCTTCAGGAGGTTTACTGGCATGCGGGCATCCTGTTGGTGCAACAGGTATAATGCAAGCGGTATTCATGTTCTGGCAACTTCAAAGAACCATAAAAAAGCATTTCAAGGATGAGGCCTTGCAGATAAACAACGCAAAGCGTGGCTTGATTCACAGTCACGCTGGAACCGGAACTTATGTTACGGCAACAGTCATGGAGGCGGTAAAATGACAATAAACCCAAAGGCTAAACTGGAAGAAACACAGGATGGTACAGTGGTTTACAATTTCGATCCACTCATAGTCAAATCTCATTATGAAATTGACTACGTACACAGCTATGCTCAGGATTCAGAGTTCTTTAAAGCTCTTGGAAGAAAGGAAATATTAGGCAGCAAATGCAAGAAATGCGGTTACATCTATGCCACCCCTAGAGGACACTGCATGGAATGCGGATCAGAAACAGAATGGTATAAGCTTCCAAACGAGGGAAAGATACATGCATACACCACCTGCTATTTTGGCGGGGAAGCATTCCTTAACGAAACGCCATTCCATCTCGTGCTGGTAGAATTCGAAGGTGTAGATTCCCTGTTTATGAGCAGAATAATAGGTGTGGACACAGAGGATCTATACATAGGCATGCCAATAAGGGCAAAATTCAGAA
>JAJZYV010000151.1 GCA_021797955.1 Thermoplasmata archaeon | reverse complement strand
GAAACAGATCTTGAGTCTGTCGCCTTTAACCTGGCTCGGCAACCTCCGCTTAGTTACCCTGATTGTATGAGAGAATTAAATAGTTTTATCATATGTTAACTGAAATATGTCTAATATCAAAATGAACATCACATTTACAGACGATGTAAAAATTCTTCAAAATATGAGGCTTTCAACGGGTCCAGAAGATAAGGATATGGTAAAAATAAACGAGGGAAACAATTTACTGACTTATATGTTTGAAAATGTAAAGGTTACATCTATCTATTCACTTGCAGATGAATTATTAAAATCTTATGATGTTATAAAAAAAATAGAAAATTTAGGAGAATAATAATTACTCCTGTACTTCCAGACTAAGCTTCTCTGTTAATTCCTTGTACCTGTTTCTGATTGTAACTTCAGTTACACCAGCCACTTCAGCAACAGATCTTTGAGTCCTTCTCTCCTGAGTTATAATAGAGGCAATATAGATTGCCGCTGCGGCAACTCCTGTGGGACCCTTACCAGATGTTAAATCCCCATCCTGAGCCATTTTTATAATTTCGGCTGCTTTTTTTCTTGTTTCCATAGAAAGTTTGAGTCTACTGCAAAATCTATTCAGGTAATCCTCTGGTTTTGAAGGCATGATGTTTAGCTGCAGATATCTGCTCATGATTCTGTATGTCCTTCCAATTTCCTTCTTCTTAACTCTCGTTATTGCGGATATCTCATCAAGCGTCCTGGGAACATTGGTAATACGACAGGCTGCATAAAGGGAACCAGCTACCACACCTTCAATGCTTCTTCCTCTGATCATGTTTTGTTTGACTGCTCTTCTGTAGATAACGGCCGCAGTTTCTCTAACATCGTTAGGAATGCTCAAATTCGAAGCCATTCTTTCCATTTCCTGCAAAGCTTGGGAAAGGTTTCTCTCAGCTGCGTTTGAAACCTTAATTCTTTTCTGCCACTTTCTCAATCTGTATAACTGAGCTCTGTTTCTGGTTGGTATGGATTTTCCATATGAGTCTTTGTTTTTCCAAGATATATCCGTGGACAAACCTTTGTCATGAATTGTGAATGTCATAGGAGAACCGGCTCTTGCTCTGGATTCATTCTGTTCAGAATCAAAGGCACGCCATTCAGGACCCTGGTCAATAAAGCTTTCGTCAATAACAATCCCGCAGTTGTTGCATATTAACTCTCCTCTTTCATAATCTCTTACTAATTGGGTTGAGCCACATTCAGGACATTTTTCTATCTGTTCAAAACTCTTTTTCTTACCTTTTTCTTCTTCCATTTGGTACACCCCTAAATATTATAGGAACACTGCTTTAAGAGAGACTTCCTGAGAAGGCTTCTCAAGGATTGCAAGGGCGTAAGGATTTTCCACATTTCCAAGAACTCTGATAATCTTACCAATCCTTTTTCCGTTTGAATCAAAGATTTTTGAATTAATAGAAAAATTCTTAGATCCAGATATCAAAATTTCATTGGATTTGAAGTTAACTACCTTGCATTCCTCAGCCATGTATATTAACTGAATAGTTAATATGTATTTAAACTATTCGCAATATTATTATCACATTTCACTTTATCGATTTAACTTTTACGTGTTTAATCCTCTAATTTTCCCTCACAGAAGCCAATAGAATCGATATTCGATATAAAGAAATAGTTATAGTGTCATTGAATTTGATATTCATATTCATTTGTTCGTGGAATAGTTGAATGTATTACCATCATAATCGTCCTTATAAGAATGAAGCTTCATTGAATTTAATCTAATGGAAGGAGGAAGCTTTAAAATTGATTGAATCTGTTCATTTAATAATCTTAAATGCGTTATAATTTGCACATTAGCAAAATATTATATATAACCTAAGATGTAGTATAAAATACTAACGATACTGGTGTTTTGATGGACAAGGTTGAAGGCAGTGAATCTGGAAAACGATGTTCAGAATGCAATTCAGAACATCTAATAAGGGATTATGAAAGGGGAGAACTGATTTGTAACGATTGTGGAATGGTTGTAGAAGATGCGTTCATAGATCAGGGACCAGAGTGGAGAGCATTCGATACAGATCAGGACGACAAAAGATCCAGAACTGGTTCACCAATGACGTTTCTAAGTCATGATAAGGGACTTGCAACTGAAATCTCATGGGCAAACAAAGATTACTACGGGAAAAGAATACCTCATAAGAACAGAGCCCAAATATATCGTGTGAGAAAATGGCATCAGCGAATAAGGGTAAGCAATGCTGCGGAAAGGAATCTGTCACTTGCTTTGCAAATGATGAATGATTATGGTGCTAAAATGGGAATTCCTAAGGACATTAAGGAAACCGCCGCTCTTACATATAGAAAAGCTGTTGAAAAAAACCTCATAAGAGGAAGGAGCATTGAAAGCATTGTTTGTGCCTCAATTTATGCTGCATGCAGAATGGTAAACCTTCCAAGAACTTTAGATGAAATATCAAAGGCCTCAGAGGTAAACAAGAAGAAAGTGGGAAAGGCTTATCGTCATCTATCAAAGGAATTATCACTTAATCTGCAACCCACGACACCATTTTCCTATATAGCTCAGTTCTGCAGTAAGCTGGAGCTGGATAAACAGGCAATAATGCAAGCCGAAGAAATTGTTAGGAAATCCAATGACATGGGTATCTCATCTGGAAAAGGGCCCACTGGAATAGCTGCAGCTTCAATCTATATTGCGTCTGTTCTAGTTGGAAAGCCTAGAACACAAAAGGAAATTGCAAGGGTATCAGGAGTCACGGAAGTAACCATAAGGAATAGATACAAGGAAATAAGTAAGGTTCTCAATATACCAGGACTGGATTAAATGAAGATATATGTCATAGATAACGGTGGGCAATGGACTCACCGCGAATGGAAAGTTTTGAGGAAACTTGGAGTAGAATCGGAGATTGTCCAGAACGATGTGGATATATCGGTTCTCAGCGATGCATCAGGAATAGTATTGTCTGGAGGCGCTCCAAGTATTGTGGACGAAATGGACAAGCTTGGAATCATAGGAAATTATATTGACAGTCTGAATCTTCCTGTTTTCGGTATATGCATTGGGGCACAATTTATCGCTCTTCATTTTGGTGGCAAGGTAGGAAGGGCAAAAGTTCCAGAATTTGGGAAAACGCAGTTGTCTTTTTTCAATCAGGGCGGTATATTTCGAGAAATCCCCGAAAAAACCATGGCATGGGAAAATCACAACGACGAAATAACTGAACTTTCACCAGAATTTGAACTGTGTGCATCTTCAAAGAACTGCAAAGTTCAGGCTTTTTACCATAAGGCAAGACCAATTTTCGGAGTTCAGTTCCATCCGGAGGTTGAGAACACAGAATTCGGCAAAGAGATGTTTGAGAATTTTATTTCTGAATGTAAGGGATTCGTTAAACAGAAGGCGCAATAGACCTTGTTCAGGAAATGGAAAGCAAGTTAGAGTTCTTCTTTTGTAATTTACCAAATCATTTTTTGTTAAAGCATCAATATTCGCAAAAATTAATAATAAGCTGGGCTATATAATCAACTGTAATTTATGACGAAGGAACTATACATGGAAAAATCTATGGACAATTATATCATTGTGATAATACTAAAAGAGGGAATGTGAAATGACAGAAATTTCCAGTATGATTGATATGGATGTATACTCCGAAAAAGCCTTGCTTATTGGTAAGGTTTCAGATATCATTATAGATCTCGATTCAGGAACTATCTATGGAATTCTAATCAGGGAGTCAAACCCGGCTCTGGTTGATGGCGGTGCACCAATTTCAGTTCCATACAGATGGGTAAAGGCTGTTGGAGACGCTATAATATTAAGAAAATTCCCATCAAGAGTCAGGATTGTCACCGGAAGTCCAAATTAGTTGTGGATATAGATTCCGAACTCTCCTGAGACTTTCTTCACGAATCCGTATCGTTCGAACTGAAAGATTCCATTCCTTTCAATACCCTGCGGTTCAAGTACTCCTTCATCGAACGAACCATCTGGTCTCTCTACTTTAAATGGTTTGGATTCAGAAGGACACCAGTGAATGATCTTTATTTTCTCCTTTGATGGTTCTATTTCCGAAAATCTAAAAGTTCCTTCATTATATCTTACATTAAAAAGATCTTTAAGTCGTATTTTTTCTCCGTCTTTTATATTTTCAAGGTCTTCTCTGGTTATGAAAAGTTCGGACGATGCCTTAATCATATACTCCCTAAAACCTCTTTCTGGTTTTCCCTGATATTTAGGTATCCTTGACATGACCTCAGGAGAATCTGCAATCTTAATAGGAACAGGATTTTTTACGAAGAAATATCTGTCAGCACCCGAATCGATGAACTGGCGGTTTATGGAATTAAATATATCCCAGGAAAATTCTGCGTTTACCTCCCTGAGTCCTGAATCTATCCAGTACTTTCTGAATGTTTCAGGTTGATACCCCCTGCGGGCCATTGAACATATTGTCTGTAATTTAACATCATCCCAACCTGAGTAAATACCTTCTTTAATGCCCTTCTTGATTATGGATGTTTTCAATATGGAATCCGGTATGGAAATATTTCCGTAATGGAAATATTCCGGAATTTTCCATCCAAAATAGTTGAATATATATTTCTGCTTCTCCGTATTGCTTATATGGTCACTTCCTCTGATTACATGGGTCAAACCAAGTTCATGATCATCTATGGCAACACTAAAATTCATCATTGGATAGAAAGAATATTTGTTACCTGTTCTGGGATGAGTTCCTTTTATTCTCCGGAAAGCGATCCAATCCCTCACTGAAGGGTTTGGATGAGCTATATCTGTTTTTATAATAAGGACTGGTGAGGCGTCTCTGTTTTTTCCGTCGACTACTTCCTGAAACTTCTCAAGATTTGATTCAGGTTCAATATCTCTGTGGGGGCATGCCTGTCCAGCCATGAGGAGTTCCTTGAAGGTATCCACCTCGCATGTGCACATGTACGCTGCTCTTTTTCTTATGAGCTCTCTTGCTTTCTCATAGTATAACTCAAACCTGTCAGACTGTATAACTATCTGCGTAACATTTACATTTAGCCACTTAAGATCCTCTGGAATCATTGTATATGCAACAGGATCGATATTCTGGGGGTTTGTATCCTCAATTCTCAGGATTAGCTGACCTCCGTAACGCTTCACATATTCATCATTGAGTATTGCCATCCTTGAATGGCCGAGGTGAAGTGGACCAGAGGGAGATGGGGCCATTCTCATTACCACAGGGCCATTTACATTCTTAAGATCATGGAGTCTGTGTTCCTGTTCCTTCTTCTCAATTGTCAATATATCAGCATACTTTTGTGAAATGAGAGCATTTTGCTGCTCCTGAGACATAGAATTGATCATAGCCACAATTTCCTTTACAGTTACTATGAGTTGACCTGCGTTTTTTCTCTCCTCAGGAAATTCTCCAAGGATCTTATTCATTACAGATCCTACATCAGCTTTTCCATCGTGTCCATGGGCATTTTTCAATGCCGTTTTTTCAATGAGTGA
>JAJZYV010000150.1 GCA_021797955.1 Thermoplasmata archaeon | reverse complement strand
TTATAATTTGACATTGTCACATTCCGGTTGATAGGTATCGGTGATACCAGTAGGATGTTCTTATCAACCCCTCCTTTGTCTTGAACCGGTGCTTCAACAGCCATGACTGGACGGAGAAATGCTGTTCCGCCTTGTCTGATGTCTTCTCCACCTTGGGATTCTCAAGGTACAGGAACACCTCCCTCCTGTGCTTCTGAACCAATCCCAGGAACGATCCAATGATCCTGTCATCGCCATACATGCTGTTGATCTTCTCCAGCATTATTTCCACAATCTCCTTCTCATTCCTGCCTTCTATGATCTTGGCAACAGCATCCCTGTTCTTTCCAAGTTTATCCATGTTTGACTTATTCTGGAAGAACATGTATTTGATCAACTTCTTTGCCATTCCCAGATGATCTTCCATCTTTGCCACTGCTATTTTGTGTGCAAGATCCTTCTCCAAGTGGAACAGGCATCTCTGCCTTCTTATTTTTATTCCTAACATTGTGGATGATGCTTCCAGCACGGATTCATAATGATATCCGTCAGTGGTGATGAATACCTCCTTTGGAATAGTGAACCTTGACAGTGCCCTTATGAAGAATCCTGTTAGAGTCTCTTCCTTCAGATCATCCAGCATTTCCTCCACAAAGTTTCCATTTATTGAATCCTTCAGGAGGGATCTGTATTTTTCAACGCCATTGATGTGGGCATACTGTTCATCATAGACAAAGTAACCGGATGATTCCATGATTCCTGCCAGTGCAGGAGGCACATATCTCCTGATGGTTTCATGGGATATGATCACGTTTCCAATGATCCGGAATAGAGAGGAAGCTTTCCTCAGGGATGTCTTCACCCTGGCCCTTACACTCTTCTCTTTTACATCCTCAGGATAATGCTTTCCATAGCCGTAATTGGGAGGCCTTGCAACAAAGGAATATCCGCATTCCCTGCATATATATCTCTGGATGCGGAATATGATGCCATTCTCCATGGTTCTAACACAGGTTCCGTTCTTCACCACCTTTCTTGAATGGCATTGAGGGCACATTGGCCTCATAAAACTGATCAGATCATTTCCCTTCAGTACCACATCCATCATGGGAATGTTGTTTATCTTGAAAATTGGGGAAGGCTCATCCGACCCATACTGATCCAGTGTGGTGGAAACACTTTTGAAATCCACATGTGGCGCCTTCCTCAGTCGCATGTCATGTAATGTTTCCATCCTATTTCATGATTTCGCTTCCTGTACTGGTTTTCCGGAATTATCAACTAAAAGTTGACAATGTCTAAACTATAATTCTTCTCTTTGAATGCACATTAAGTTTATGCTGAATAATATAAATATTATATTGAGGATTTCGAATAAGATATTGATTGTTCGCTTTCCACCATTTAATGATAAAATCACGTCATAAATCATTAAAATATCCTTATATTCCTTCCCGTTTTGCCCTTATATCCCATTGTTTCTTCATGTTTTCATGAAAATTTCCATAGCTACCGCTATCCCTGTATAATTTTCATCGCATGGATATTGTATGCGAAGCATGTGAACATGAATTTCACCATCACCCTTCTTATATTTGTCACCAGCACATGAAAGAAATGAAAAACCCTCTTCATGATTGCATAGGGATATTCCACCAGCGATCTCTTTCCTGATATCCTCAGATTCCTTCTTATGAATTCAATTGTCAGTTTGTGGTTTCTCACACTCCTGTCCATGGTTCCGTTGAATCCCTTGGGATCATGGCCAAAATATCCCTTGTCCCTGTAAACTGTTATTCAGTGTTTAGAAAGATCAATGGAAGTGTCATGATCCTTTGCCGTGGTGATGGCATAAGATCTTATTGTGAGAACAGGCTTATTGTCATCCACTATAGTATGTCCCTTATACCCGAAATACGATTTATTCTTCTTCTTCGTATGTGATCCATCCTTGGATCTCCTGGTCTTTCCCTCATTGCATGGTTCATCATGCTTTCCATGGCCAGGATCAGAGGTGATGAATGTGGCATCCTGTGAAGAACCCTTCTTCTCCCTGATCCCCTTTGATTCCATCTGCCTCTGAGCTCATTTCATATTACTCTGTCTCTTCCGGTTTTTGAGAGTCTCTCACGGAATATCCATATGGTTGTGGCATCCGGTAAATGATCAGGATAATCCAGGAAGTTCATGAAGGATATCCTGTCCCTGATCATGGTTTCTGCCTGTTCGTCAACCATGTTGAACATGCTCTGCAGAAATAGGACTTTCACCAAGGTTATGACGGGTATGTTGGGCCTTCCTACCTTATCCGTATCATTATGGTACAGATCCTTCAGGAGTGGGAAAAAGGCATTCCAGACTATGGCATCCTTTATGAATGCCAGCGGATCATGGATGCCGCTGCTTCTGTATTTCTCCCGCAATGCATGGTCAAACAGGTCACTCATACAGCAACATGCGTGTTCCATGAATAAATACTATGGTTCAGAAGGGAGAGTTATTCGGAATCCTCTATTGGTTTAATTCAATTCGTTTTGAACAAGAATCTCAAGATAATTTATCTCTATTTTCTAAATATAAAAAATTTTTCAAATATTATTTTTATCGATAAAAGATAACCAATTTAATATTTTAATTGAATAAAAATTAAGATAGAAATAATTATCTAGCGCAATCGAAATAAATAAATTTCTCCAGTATAATACAGATTCTAATTAATTAACGATGAATTCAGAAATTGAAGTAATCTTTTTGAAATACTAATCCAAGAATAATTATTCTCAATATAAGTATGCCAAATATTTTGAGTTTTAGTCGAAACAGAAAAATATTTAGATCTACGAATAGCATCTGCTATGCTTGTTTCAGTGTTTTCAATATATTCTAAAGCGCCTATTTTCTCAAGTTCGTCAAAATTTCCACGTAGAGATTCAGAAACCATACAGAACACTCCAGAACTAATTGCCTCTAACACTACATTACCAAAAGTCTCGCTGTACGAAGGTAAGATTAATACATCAGATTTTTTATAAAGTTCCGATAATTCATCCTCTTCTAAAAACCCAAGATATTCAACATTTTTTTGCACTGAGGAAAGAGTGGAGACTTCTTGTGTGTATTCACCTTTACCTGCTATTGTGAATTTTAACCATTTTTCATTTTTTAATATTTTTGCTGCTTCAATAAATTCTCTAATTCCCTTTTCTTTTACTAATCTGCCAACGAAGAGATAATTCTTGATTTCTCTATTAGAGTCAGGTAAAATTGTAAATTTAGATGTATCAACACCGTTAGGAAGATACAGTTCATGATCACTGGAAGTCAAATGCAATTCCATTTGATTTTTATTCAAATATCTAAATCTTCTAGTACATTGTAATAGAAAACTAAGGAAGATTCTATTTATTGCTCCTTTTTTGGGATTTACCAGTCCACAATCTCCAGAGGCCACAGATTTTTTTAATACCTCGCTCGAAATTATTCTCCATGGAATAACGTCTCTATACCATAGAAACACTATATGATCTAATTTTCCAACATAATTTTTTATTGTTTTTTGATTCATAACTATATATAAAAAATGATAAATGAAATTTGCATAAAAAAAATTTAAGAGCGGATGTTTGACTGCAATTCTCCAAAGTTGGTTATTATATGGGGAGCGTAAAGTAACTATTTTTGCATTGGAAGAAATCTGTGGTAGGATAGGATTATCCTTTTGAAAAGGACCATAAAAATTGGTTTGGAAGACATACACATTACAAGAATCATCAATACTTTCAATAGTTCTTGCCAAATTTTTCGCGACCTGATCAGTTCCTCCTCCAACAGTTAAGTTTGTAAAAAGAACTATTCCTATATTCATCTGACAATTAATACAGAGTATTATATTTATTTTTCTGACCAACATTCATCGATTTCATGCAACAGTATTCTCAAATGAATTTCCAATTCACAAATTATTCTCAAAAAATTTTGGTGTTTGGAACTTTAATTTTAATATTGTAGGGGTTATTAGTTTTTCATGAAGACAATATATAATTTTATACTCTTCTTAAAATTTGACTTTGAAACAAATGAAGTCGATTTTTTTATTCCCATAAATTCATATATATATTCTGTAAAATTGTCCAGCGGAAATTAAATCAACCATACGACATTTACAACTCTAGTAAAAATTTTTTCGATTCCATAGTAACTCAAAGCAATTTTCAAGAAAAAAGTTAAGAAATATCATAAGAACATGGTATTATAGGTAAAATATTTAAATTTGAATCATATAAATAGGTGAAAAAATGAATGTATATGAAATCTCGTTGAACTCGATCAAGAGTTTGAGATATTATAAAGATTTAATTGAGAAGAAATTCGGAGTTTTGGTCAGATATTCAGATGAGAATGGTAAAATGGAAGGAAGATTCCTTCCAAATAAAGATAGTAGAAAAAATATCGATGTAATGGTTATTGCAGCACACCCAGATGATGAAACTATTGGCATAGGGGGTATAATACAACGTCATGTAAATGAGGGAAAGTCTTTGGCAGTAATCTTCGTAACTACAGGAGGGAGAGGGCCTCCCAATTCACTACGGATACAAGATAGAATTTTATTAAGGAAATCTGAAGCAATCAGTGCTTTATGTACTGCAGGAGTATTAGAAGAAAATATAATATTTTTAGGTTTTCCTGATAGAATTACGTCAATGTATATGGACACAATATCTGAAGACATTAAGGAATTATTAAAAAAATATACTCCGTCTATATTATATACGCACAGTGTTGAAGGGGGTAATTTTGATCATGACATCGTTGGACTTGTTTCTCAATTGGTCGCGTTGGAAGGAAAAGTTGAAAAGGTGATAGAATGGGCGGAATATAATGAGACATTCCCCTTATCCTGCCCGTTTATTAATTTTCCTGATTATGCGTCTGAACCTTATGAAGAATTTATTCTTGATTCACAAATATTAAAAATAAAATTAAAAATGCTAGAATGTTATAAATCTCAAAATCTTCCAACGGGTAGCGCAAGGATAAAGGAAGCGATAAGACCTGTTCAAATAAATAGGACTGTAATAAATTCTTACGAATATGTTTGTTCAATCAAGTCTTTTATAAAGGTTCCAAGAAAGAGAATCAAACGATTCATAGAAGTGTTCAACATGATGAACATGGAAAGTGCCTAGAATTGAAATAACACTTAATATGCACTTTAATTTGTTTAGTTAAGTTGAATTTTTTAAAAATTGAATGTTGTTCTATCTTCTTAACTTGCTGAACAGAAGTGCTGTGAAACAGAAATCAAAGGATAGGAATAGATTAAGAATTGAATCTTATATTTCTTATAAAGTTATATTTATCGCAGAGAAAAGAGATTAATGATGATATTTTTTATTATAGAGAAATTCTTTATATTCAGAATAGAAAGTCATTTTTTTAACATTGAGAAACTTATATCTGTTTCTCAATGAAATGAGGATAGAATGGTAAATGTCGATTCATTTCTATAAATGGTAATTTAAAATACAATCTTCAAATATATTATTAA
>JAJZYV010000149.1 GCA_021797955.1 Thermoplasmata archaeon | reverse complement strand
TATAACAAGGGCAATGGTTCCAAATAATAAGGCTATGGGCTATTACCAGATTAAGTTCTTAAGAGAAGAAAGGCACCAGAAACGCTTTTTCCGTAAAATGAGTACTATGAAAGATCAAAATGAGAATCCAAGAAAAATAAAAAACAACCTGAACATAGGAAGACATTCAAATGGAGAGTTATTAAATTTCAAAAAATCCACAAATGAATCCTTTAAGAGAAGTCACTTTGATTATATGAACTGGGAGGATGCATTGAATTTCGTGAAGAAAGTTAACAATGAGACTGGAAAATCAAATTAAAAAATAAGACTTTCACCACAATTCATGGCAAAAACTCCTTGATTATCTTCAAAGATTGCTTATTTTTGTCTTGCAGGATTCAAAAGCTCATAATACAGGTTGTCAGTGTATCCTCTGCCCTCTATGAAATGATGTTCCTTTTGCACACCTGTATTCTGGAAACCATTTTTTTCAAGCACTCTTCTGGATGCCTTATTTGGCTCGTAAACGTGAGTATACAATTTCCTAATGTTCAGGATATTAAATGAGTAATATACAACCAGTTTCAATGCCTCGCTCGCAAAACCGTTTCCCCACTGTTCCTCGTCAATAAAATAACCCACATGAGCATTAGTCATCGCCTCAATGTCTTCCACTCCGGTAACTCCCACTATTTTATCTGACTTATTTTCAATTATCCCGAAATGATGACTTTTTCCAACCACATTTGAATTGTTATCTATCCATTCATATTCGTCCACAAGGCCGATAATACGTCTCGGGAATCTCAAGAATATTGAAACTTTTGGGTTATTTATCATTCTGAAAAGTTCAGGTGCATCTTCCCTTGACAGTATACCAAGCGAAACTTTGTCACCCTTTAAAATAATAACCCTTGCCACCATGGTCTATGCATAATCAAAATTTAAAACATTCCGTATTGTATCAAAAGGAATAATTTTAAACCATAGCTGGACTATGTTAACACATAAGTATGGTTAGGATAAGTAAGGATTATGAACCTAACTCTCTTGGCTATGGGAATGACCCACGGATCACGGGAAGGGTTGTTGCAATATTCCATCCATCATCAGATTTAAAAGGAGTCGTAAGGAAAACTAAGGTCGAAGGTTTTTATTTTGGTTTATTTTTCACCGCATTAAGCATATCACTGGCAATAATTTACAATGAACTTCTTTATCTTTATATTGCAATAACTTTGCTTATAATAAGCAATTTATCAGTTATATACGTCTTCTGGAGAACAAAAGTCTTATTCAATCAGGATTATGTTTTAACAACGGACGCAATCTATGGAATATTCAGGAATAGAATAGTTTTAAAGATTGACAGCGAGGAGGCTCTTCAATGCATTGTAATTCGGGATGTAAAAGGTTCCTCTGCCTATTACTCCCTGTTTTTCTTTCCTAATGGTCTGCTAGGAAAGATGCGAAAAATTCCCGAAGAACCCATTAGCTGGCATCAGTTAACTTCCAGCGTATATGAATATGGAGGAATGAGTTCTTTCGTTGGAAGAATCAGGTGGAATGTTCCAAGAAGAATAAGGAGGAGGTATTTCTTAAACTATCTTGACTATGAATTGGCTAGGAAAATTAGGAGTGAATACTATTCGATCATCAGCAACCAGTATTTTACTGGTAAGAATAGAACTTCTCACGATACTGGGTACAGCGTTAAATAGAAATTGGCCAGAATTAACCTATTTAAAAAAGATAAAAGCAAGAACATCGTTGGATTTGTGATGTGGGTAAATCACTGCCGCATATTCAGAAAAATTAATATCTAATTCAAATCTTTGTTGTAAGTGGTATCATAAGGAAAAAAAGGTGCACTCAGTGTGGGTCTCCCATGATAGAAGGAAATGATCATTGCACAGTGTGCGGAAACATATTTATCTCAGGAAATACCAATAACTACAATGTGGGCAGAAAGTCAAGAAATAAAGAAATGGATCTTGGGGAAATTTTGCCTGGTGAAAGAATATTGGGGGAATACAGTCCGCTTTATGAAGATTATAGAAAATTTTTAAGAAAGAGGATGATGACACATGTTTTAACAATAACGCTTACTTTATCCGTTGGGATTGTCAGTTCCTTAGGACAAGGGGGGCCAACTTTAATGGGAAAGATTCTATTCAGTCTTACCTATCTTGGAGTAGCATTATTTATCTTCATTCTTTTCATCTCTCTGTACATTTTAAAAATCAGGGCCCAGTTCAGTGCCAGATACGTGATAACCAGTTCGAAAATTGTGAAAATAATAAGAAATAAAATTACAATGGACCTGCCCATCGGGAACATAGAAAACGCGGTAGTTACCATAGGGATTAATTTGGGGATCAGTGACTATACAGTATTCTTCCCAAGTAAAGAATTCCTTGATCTCAAGGGTGTAAATCTTAAGATCCCGATGGGGTTAAGCAGAGTCATACAGCTGGAAAATATTGGAAGCACTTTTCATTCAGATCTAAGCAACAGCAAAAATTCCAAAAGAGCCAAAGTGCAGGTTGTAAGAAGACATATGAGGGAAATAAAGAAAACAAAAAAGGAAATAATGAAACAGTCATTTCCATTTCTTTCGAAAGAAAAGGCGTTTGAAGCCGCAACAGTTTACTGGAATCTTACAGGTAAAAGTAATTGAGCAATATACCGGTGAGAGTGAACTATCTCAAAACAAATTTAAATGGGTTAATATTCACTGAATTTCAGGAGAATTTTGAATTATTGTAGCATTAGATTTTCATTTAGCGGTATCATTATAATAAAATACGGGAAGTTTATATCATACAATAAATGGATTTTGTAGTTTCTCACCATCTGTTGCCATCAAACCTCCTTGGTTACTCCTCTTTCACTGTCAGTCTTATACTGCTCCTTATTGGAATAGCCCTTTGCTTCAGGGGTGAAAAATCCTGGAAACTAATAATGATTGCACTGGGAGCGTATGGAGGATTCGTTATAACAGCATACCTCATTGTCCGATTGCACTTTACTGGGTTACCGGATATACTGGTATTCGCAATAGGAGCGGTGATCGGCGCTGCTCTCTTCAAGTTTCTGGCACAGCTTGGGATTTGTGCATCCATTGCATTTACGGTATTTCTAGGCATTGCATACATTTCAGGTGCAGGAGTAGCCGTGGCTGGGGTGGTTGCGCTGATAGCTTTTGCACTTTGCTACATAAGATTTAACAGGGTAATAATTTACGTTGCTGCCTTCGCAGGAGCGCTTTCAATTTGGATCGCCATTTATGACATGGGGCTTCCAAACATTAGTTCCCAACTTTTTGCAGCTCTTGCTATGATTGTGGGCATTATATTGCAAAAATATGAGGCGGGGCAGGTCAACACTAGGGGAAGAGGACCCAGACAGGTTTACAACCAATAGCACTACTGTTTTTGACTCTTTAAGTCTGAGTATTTATGAAGCATTTCTACAAATTCCAAAGCATCTCCGACCACACCATAATCCGCATGATGGAAAATTGGTGCCTCTGGATCCTTATTTATTCCAATAACCACCTTTGCATATCTGATGCCCATTATGTGGTTATCAAGGCCTGAAACCCCAAGTGCAATGTAAAGGTCTGGAGAAATGGAGAGACCGGTAATTCCAACCTGATGTTGTCTTGGTAGCAGCTTCATGTCCACAATAGGTCTTGTTCCTCCAACACCAATACCTAGTTTTTCTGAAATTTCGACTACCCTTTCCACAATCGCTTTTCCAACAATACCTCTGCCTATCGCAATAACTATTTTCGATGACTGTAATTGTCTTAGTCTGCTTTCAACTTTCTCTTCTTTGAGAATTCTAATTCTTTCAGAACTCCTGGTCAAAATTTCCTCTACTGGAAAACTTTCATCCGAATGGGTTTCCTTAAACATCCCGGGTCTAACTGTTGCCATTTCTGGTTTTGTTTTTGAAGTTATTCTTGCAACAACTCCTCCACCAAAAGCTGGTTTGAATTGGACAAGCTTTCCACTCTCCCATCTTATGTCAACGCAATCGGCTGTTAATCCAAGATTTAATTTTGCCGAAATCATACCGGCTATATCCCTTCCCAGGGAATTTGAAGGAAAGATCACAAAATTTGGTTTGTTGGATACTATGAAATTCCCAATATAGTCTGCAATTGAGTAAATATCCTCTGATTTGAAATGTAAATACCTGTTTGCAGGCATTCCACTGAGTTCCTTTGGGTCCACATTACCAACAATCACAATTTCACATGCGATTTCAAGGGCAATTTCGTTAATTTTTGAAGCTATTTCTCTAGTAGTTTTTCCATCACCAAGTCCGATTCCCAAAATCATTCCATTCTTCTTATTTTTGTTAACCTCAGTTTTTTGGATATCATTTTCGGAGTGATTCTTGTTTAATGCTTCTTCGAGAATTTCTAGCGCTCTTTTCATGTCAATGAATTTTGTATCCCTATTCTCATGCAAAACTTCAGTGCCTTCAACCACTGTCAAGGAATTCTCTATTCCAACAATATTGCAGTTGAGTGTTTCGCTATTTTCCGTTTTTATTTTTTCTTTCATAGAAGGAACCGAATCATCCACTCTCCTGGCCCTGTTTATTTTCTCGCTCACTGATATTAAAGCGGGTAATTCTGTCTCTATAAACTTGATCCCATTCTCATATTCCTGTTCCGCTCGCAGTAACCTGTCTTCAAGTTCTATCTTGCTGACACCGGATATGAAGTTAAGGTTGCAAAATTGTGCAATCTGTGGCGGAACTTGGGATGTTTCCCCATCTAGGGAATATTTTCCCGCAAAAACAAGATCCGGATTTATCTTTTTGACATAAGATGAAAGAATGCTTGAGGTTGCCCAGGTATCCGCACCTCCAAACTTTCTGTCTGTAATGAGTACAGCATTGTCCGCTCCCATCCTAAGCGCATCATCCAGAACATCTGCAGCTTGCGGCGGTCCCATTGAGGCCACAGTAACGGTAGCACCAATTCTCTCTTTAATTCTAATTGCTTCTTCAACTGCTCTTCTATCGAAAGAATTCATGATCAAGGGCACGCCCTCTCTCCTAATTCTTCCCGTTTCCGGGTCAAATGTTATCTTACTAATTTCTGGAATCTGCTTTACCAGAACAAGAATGTTCATTCAACATCTACCATTACATCCCCGTTTTCCACCTTCACTTTATATGACTTTAGTGAGGTTATGTCTCCTGCACCTTCTGGAGGGCTAAGGACTTTTCCATCCTTTGGATTAAATGTGGCAAAATGATTTGGACAAATTAACTGATGATCATCCATAAAACCCTCTGAAAGGTCGTAATCTTCGTGGGTGCACAGATGCGATGTTGCGTAGTAATGTCCATCATCTCTTATGATCAGTACCTGCTTTCCGTTCATCTCAGCCTTGAACAGATCACCATCTTTCATTGTTGATTCCTTTGTAACTTTATACCAAGTCATATGGATTTATTTCAATATTGTATAAATTCATATTGGATTTTATATCATCTTGTCCAGTACATTGGAAAAAGGGAAGTTTGATAGTGG
>JAJZYV010000148.1 GCA_021797955.1 Thermoplasmata archaeon | reverse complement strand
TAACAGATTCCTGAAGAATGCAAAGGAATGTTCTCTTGCTTATAGTTTACAGAACATTTTTAGCTTCCTGCGAAAACTCTTATTCTGATCTTGAACCGCATATCGATGGTTTCGATAATACAAGAACTCCTTCACTTGTCTCCGGCGTTCTCCTCCCGTACCCTCTCCCATACGCATTCCAGTTAGCGGACGCCCGTACTTACAGCAAATACCTGATCGTTTGCCTCCCAATCCATAACGTTGTTGAGGGACCATTCAACGAATTATCTCTTTTCTTCTATATTGTCGTTCACCATGACCTTATTTGTTTTCCCAATACATTCACTTGGTTCTGCATGTTTTGTTTCCCCATGGTTTAAATTTTGCTAGATTTTTGAATTTTGCAGCAGATTTAGTAAATAATTTCTATTCTTCTAAGAATGGATATAACTTGAATAGGCTCCCTTCAATTATTTTACAAAAAAAGAAATTAGAAACAATGAAAATTAAGAAAAGAGGCATTGTAAAACTAGATTATTTCAACTCTGGTAATTTTAGGAAAAATTGATAGGGAAACAAAAATCACTAATCCGTGAAAATCTTAATTATCACTGGAGTTAAACTTAATCTTGGGGGAGGTATGGAATATTATATTGCGGATTTAGTTAATAATCTATACAAGAAACATGAATTTACAATTGTTGAATCTGAATCTGGAAAGGAGTTTGTTGATCTAAAGTCTAAACTTAAACATGCAAATATTATATCATTGGGAAATAGGCTTGGTCTTGATTTGCCAAGCGTTTTAGATTTTATAAAACTAAGAAACCTATTCTTGAAAGTTGATGTCGTTTACTATCTTTCCGGATTTTGGAACGAAATCTATTCGTTTCTTCTTCAATTTCTTACAGGTTCTCCGGTTGTTGGATTTTCATGGTTTTTAACAGATTCTGAATATCGGTTCAAAAAAAATAAACTCAAAGAAAACGAATCCATACGAGCACGGCTCGGAACAATAATATTTGGTCCAAGTTTAATAAAAATTGGTCGTTTTTTTAAAAAGTACCAAGTTGTTTCCAAAAAGGACTATGATTATCTATGTAATAGATGGAATAACCGATCTAAAATAAAGGAAATAGAATTTGGTATAAACCTAAATGAATATGGCCATTGCCAAAAAAAACCCCTATTCACGATCCTATATATGGCTAGATTAGACTACCAAAAAGGTGCAGATTTATTACCTAACATATATGAAATGATCAGAAATAAGATATTGGAGTTCAAT
Organism: Thermoplasmata archaeon; assembly: GCA_021797955.1. The sequence continues at coordinate 4,286 of JAJZYV010000148.1, read as the reverse complement.
CTGATAATTATAGGCTCAGGCAGGTTAGAGAAAGCGATTAGAGAACTCTCAAAACAAAATCCTAATATTGAGTTTAAAGGCTATATTAGCAAGAATGATAATAAGAACTTATATTTGGAGTACCTGTGTAGCTCACATGTCTTAATATCCCCGGTAAGATATGCAGGTACAACCTATACCGCCATAGAATCTCTTGCATCTGGAACCCCAGTAATTGAATTTGACGTCACAGGAACTAGAGAGCGCATCATAGGTGGATATAATGGATACGTGGTCGAGAATTTGGCTGAAATGGCAGATAGAATATTAGACATATTCGTGAAATGGCAAGATAAAGAAAATTATGCAGTCATGTCAGAAAATTCAAAAAAATCTGCCCAGAAGTATAATTTACGAGAGATGTTGGAAAAAGTTGAGCAACTTTTGCTAGAAGCCACTAATTGTTAAAATCTACATGTTCAATGCGTGCCATAGTTATATTTACCATTAAATTCAGGTTATAAATGATTACTGGGATTTGCAATAAAACTTGCGCCTTTTATTTTTTCAGTCTAATTGCCTCCCTTCAAATGGATCCAGATGCTATTCTGGAAAGCAAGTGCTTATGAGATATCCTGATATCTTTAAATGATTTCTTTATTTTTCATATAATTCCCTAGTTGAGGATAGTGTCTTCACCCATAACGAGAAAAACTTTCCAAATGATAGATATAATTCCCAAATTTCTTTAAGAATTTACAGCTCTTACAAAAGCAATGGCAAATGATTTCTCTGTTTAGATTAGCTGGCTATATCATGTAAGAGATGTACTTTCTTATTTAGGATAATTTCACCATTTGGTATCTCTTGACGTTATGATATACGGATTTAATAGATAATATTCCTGCACTTAATAGAGAGTTTATTAAAGATTTAGGACATGTTCAACCCTGGTGATCAGAGGTCTGAGGTCAATTATTTCTCTTAATCGTTTTTTGTTCATCCCTCAACAATGGGGCACTAGTTTAACTAACTGCTTTGGACATTTTAAGGAATCGTTGTAAAGGCAGATATAATTTAATATATAGTATTAATTCGTGTTCTGTGGAAAAACAGAAGCTCCTTGTAGTATTAGATCCAATCCCTCAGGACTTCTCCGTTCAGTTTGATTTATTAGTGTCTTTTTCAAAAAAATTAAGCAAAAATAAGGAAATCTTTGTCTATTCTAACTATATTGCTAAAAATAAAGAACTAATATTAACATCAATTGGAATCCACATAATACCACCAACGCAAAGCTGGTTTTCTTTTTTAATAAAAAAATACCTCTATGATAAATTGAATGAATCATTGCTTTGGGGTGTAAATTGGTTTCTTGACGTTCTTAATCTAAAATTAGGAAAAAATGCTAATGTAGTTTTTGACCACTCATTTGATTTATCGATTAACTTATCATCAACGATAATGTGTAAATCGGATTTGATGTGGATCCAGGGGCCTCCATTTGTCGAAGTGGTAGAAAGCATGTCTCAAAGCAACATACTAGCAAAAATCTTTTTCAAGTTATTTAGAAGACCACTTGCCAATGGGAGCCGATTACTAACTTTAAGTATGACCAAGCTATCAAAACAAGTTGCCGCGAACTCTAACTTTATCGCTTCAAGGTATGCTGGTTATCCTTTTTCAATTGATTACGTTATACATACTAATAAAGAATTCACTTTTTTCGAACCAAAAAAGAAAAAAGATAAGGAAAAATATGTTCTTACCTACATTGGAAAAGAGACAGATGTGGATACTCTAATTAAAATGTCCGAGCTAAAGATTAAAATTATTGCATTTGGAGCAAAAGTTCCGCCTGGTTTCAACCTGCCCAAATTAGAAGGTAAGATAAAATTCTTGGGAAGAGTTTCTGAAACAGAACTTATAACCTTATATAGTAATGCACTTTTCGTTGCTTTTCCTTTCACTAATGAACCTTATGGATGGGTCCCAATTGAGTCTATGCGATGTGGCACCCCAGTACTTTCCTACGCAAGGGAAGGTCCATCGGAAACAATAATTAATGGCGTTACTGGTTGGCTCGTTAATAATCAAGATGAATTTTTAAAGAAGGCCAAGATGATCTGGGAACAAGGAAGCACGAATTTAGATCCAAATTTTTGTGTTGCAAGAGGGAAGGAATTTAGTATAGAACAGACCATCTCTGATTTGTTGTCCATACTTGAATATAACGGTCATAATGAAATCAATAGCTATAGTTAATGGAGCTAGGCTTCAGGATGGTATTACGTATGGCTTATTGCCTTATTTTGATGTCCTCAAGAAAGCCTCGTATAACGTTAAGTGGTATCAAATTGTGGATTCAGCAAATGTTGTTAGTCCAGTATCAGAGGGTGAGCGTTTAGTTGGGGTCAATTTTTTTAATTATGAATTATCTAACGGATTAAATAGACTAATTTTTTTAAAGATCAAGGCCAAGGAAATAAGAGAGGATATTGTTATTTTATCTGATCCAACTCTACTACCACTTATCAACGACCCCTCCCGAGTAATAGTTAAGATTCATGATTTTAGGCCCTTGTCGAAGTACGGGGATAACTTTCTGACCAGATTAATGTACCTATACATAAAGAAGAAGTTGAGGAAGATTAATTCAGCGATATTTACCACTAAGTTCGTTGAAAGGGAAGCTTTTAGTTTTGGTATATCACCAGAAAACAAATTTTTAATTCCAGATCCGGTCACTAAATGCGAAAACCCTAGTAAGCATATAGAGAATTCGTTGAAAAGAATTAAAACTGGTAAAATAACAGTGACTTATATAGCCACAGATAGACCTTACAAGAATTTGGATTTCTTTTTGGCTATATGTCAAGAGTTTTCTAAATTAGAGAAAATTCGGTTCCTCTTAGTCAGCAATATAAGGGGAGAAAGACTGGCTTATATTAATAATAATTTCAGCAATGTATCGTATGTCACAAATGTAAATGACATAACAGAAATTTATGATCAGACAGATATATTAGTATATCCAACTTTATATGAGGGATTTGGAAGGCCAGTTATTGAAGCAATGTCTTTTGGAATTCCGATCGTCGCTACAGATATTGAACCAATGAAAGAAAATGGAGGGGAAAAGATAATTCTGTGCTCATCACAAGATATACAGTGTTGGAAAGAAAGCATTTTGTATCTTTCGAACCAAGCTAACTATTTTCAGAAAAGTGCCGATTCATTGGAACGGTTTCAATATTTCTCCCCTATTATGTTTGAACAGAGAGTGTATAGCATGATTAATGCATTAAAAAATCAATAAATATATCTTTTGATTTAATAGAATACTTGAATATCAAGATATAAATCTATTCCTGTGGCGCCATTTGCCTATAAATAGTGATATATCCAATGACGGTTTCCTTTCTTGAAGACCAGCAAAAAAGAGCCCACACATGATAATTACTGATGTTTCATTATAACGTTACAAAATCGATTATTCCATACCGGAAAATTACATATCTTCTCTAAGCATTCCAATTATAAATATGAAAGGTGTTATGTTGCACGGTGGGTCCGGTACCAGACTGCGCCCATTAACCTATACAGATGTAAAGCAGCTGCTACCGGTGGCAGGAAAGCCAGTAAGTGAATATGCCTTATTAAACTTAATAGAACTTGGAATAAGGGATATAAACATAATAGTTGGGGATGTCGGACAAAACGAGGTAAAAGAATATTATTCCAATGGATCTAAGTGGAACGTGAATATTTCCTACACGTTTCAAGAAAAACCACTCGGTATCGCCCAGGCAATAGGTCTGACAAAGGGATTCGTGGGTGATGATGATTTTGTGGTTGTTCTCGGTGACAACTATTTCCACAATGGACTCTCGACCCTGAACAATGAATTTGTTAAATCCAAATCAGATGCACTTGTGGCACTAACCCGCGTTGATAACCCATCTCAGTTTGGAATTGCAACAATATCTGATGGCAGAATTGTTAAAATGGAGGAAAAACCGAAAAATCCAAAGTCAAATCTTGCAGTTACTGGAGCCTATTTCTTAAGAAAAAGTATATTTTCTATTATAAAGGAATTAAAACCATCATGGAGAAACGAGCTTGAAATTACTGAGGCGTTCCAGATTATGATTAACAAAGGAATGAATATAGGATACGCTCTTATAGATGGTTGGTGGAAAGATACCGGAACTGTTGATGAGTTCTTAGACTGCAACAGGATGGTCTTGGAAAAAATTGAAGACAAAGTTTCTAAATCGTTATCAATGGGAAATTTACAGGGAAAA
>JAJZYV010000147.1 GCA_021797955.1 Thermoplasmata archaeon | reverse complement strand
TAATTTGCCTATCCATGGGCTCCAGCACGAGTATAGGATGTGTCATCCTGCGATGATGCGCTGATCAGAGGAAGGCAAACAGTTTCCCAGCAGGGTCAGAGGAATCAGGATAATGAATGATTCCCGTTAGACTGGGGAAAATTAAAAGGTAATATCATGGATAGTACGCAATCACCGCAACTTGATGAAAGGATTCGACACGTTTTAGATGAGGTCAAATCCAGATTCAATATCTACGAGACTTTAGTAGAGCCAAATCTGCTTAGATTTTACTTCCTTGATTCAGAAAACCCAGAATTTGGAAAAGCCTTCGACAGTCTTCGTCTAGTCTTGATTCCAGAGGGATATATACCATTCATTGAGAAAGGCCAGGAAAATTTTATCGGAGTAACATTTACCGAAAAGAGAAAGTACGCTCCAGTTTATATTAATATCATTATGTTAATTTTAACAATAATTTCAACAGTTTATGCAGGTTATCTTTACTCTCAGAATTTTGTAACAAGGGGACCGGATTTCTTCGGAAGAACAATTCTCTTCAGCCTGATATTCTTCTCACTTCCGCTCCTTACAATATTGGGTGTTCACGAGCTAGGACATTTCATAGTGGCCAAAAAATTGAAAGTCAAAGCCTCCCTTCCATTTTTTATACCATTCGTACCCATTGGGGCTTCCATCGGAACTTTTGGTGCATTTATCTCCCTTAGGGATCCAATCCCAAACAAGAGAGCCATGACAGAAATTGGTGCGGCTGGTCCGATTGCAGGATTTCTCACAGCCCTGCCTCTTCTCTTTTTGGCCAATTATTTTCAGGTTACATACATTCCCGTGAGTCATATAATCCCATTTTATCTGAATTTCCCATTTATCTATGATATATTTTCTCTGAGCATTTCTCCATCAAGTCATCCAGTGCTTTTTCCCATGGTAATATCGGTATGGGTTGGAATATTTGCCACTGCAATTAATTTGATGCCAGTGGGACAGCTGGACGGAGGACATGTCATAAGAGGATTGCTTGGAAACAAAGCAAAATACGCCAGCTACTTCTTCTTTATGGTCATGATATTTCTAGGGCTTTATTACAACTATGTGGGTTGGCTCCTTCTTGCCATGCTCATAATATTCCTTGGAATAACACATCCTCCAGCGCTAGATGATTACAGTAAGCTTTCAAAAAAGGACACAGTCATTGGGGTTGCAGCAATTGCGATGTTTATTCTGTGCTTTACAGCTAACCCATTTGTTTTTCCCTGATATTGAACAACTATGATGAAATATATCAATAAAACTTTAAGTCAGGTTCTACCTATTGATAATATTGACAAATTACTATACAGATTACATTAAATTCCTGAAAGAGAATAGGGAGAAGATAAGGGAAGCACTTATCATTCCTCCTAATTCAGAGAGAGCAGAGATTTATGGACGAGAATTGGAGAAAAGCTTCTTGCCACTGCCTGAGGGATTGAGACCTGATGTTATTGTATCGGCAACAGATGGTTCAGAATTTATAAGAGAATTATACAACGGCATGAAGATTATACTTACAAGGGCAATGACTATCACAGGGCAGGAAGAATTTCTATCCTCGGATATATCAATAAAAGTCGTGAATAGATATTCGCTCCAAACTTATGTTACCAGAAGTATGGAAGTGAGAGAGCATCAATCTCTTATAAAGTGTCTATCAGAGAGAAATATCGGAATTGCATTTCTTGACGGGTCAGCATTGGGGAGAATCAATGAAAATATAGAAAGAGTGGTTGGAGATGATTTGGAAAACTTTCCGGATTTGTATATGGATACTATGGAAAATCTCCTAAAGAAGGCCAAAGAAAAAAATGTGCGTCTGGTATTTATCTCCAAAAGCTCGGATTCCAAAGTTTTTAAGAAAGAATTACTTGATGGATCTGATCTGGATGATTCTTCAATAAAAAGAGAATATTCCAACTCTGTTACAGATCACACAATAATTAAGTCACTTGCTAAATTTCCAGGTTATACAGTTCCAATAACCATTGAGAAGAACTTCAGGAAAGAGAATCTAAGGATCGTTACAACGCATATATTACCTGCTTTGAACGATACTCCAATGAGGGTTGACATCATCTTTATGAGTGGAGAAGGTAATATGGAAGTGATATCAGAACAGATAGTCAAAATTGCGGTTTGGGCGTATTCTGGACTTAAAATACATAACGTCTGGTTATCAGATGTGGATCGGAGGATCAAATTCACGAGGGAGGAGTCGGAGGAGGTATTAATGAAAGCTTTCGAAAAGGAAACAGGAGTCATCATGCCAGAAACCAGGGGTGAAAGACGTGCAAGAATCAGGGTCTGAAATAGGATATACCGTTGGCGATAATATGCCAGAATCAGTCAGGTTTGTTGTCAAACCAGATGTTGACCTGAAAAGATGGGAATATGTTTCTGTTGACAATCGAAACTCAAAGGTCATAGCAAGAGTAGAGAGAATAGTTTCCAGAAGTGATCTCCTCAAGGAAGGTATTGATTATAACAGTGTGGAGAAGTTTGTCAATGCAGATATAAATGAATCGGTCACAGTTGCCATAGCCAAAACAACAGGTACCATAAAAGATGACGAGGTATTTAAGAGCGGAAGGGAAATTATAAGGCCAGGAACAGTTGTAAGAATTGCAGAAACAAAATTACTTAAGAAATTGTTTGGATTTCCAGAAGAAGACTCAATTTATGTAGGCAATTTGGCAGATCATGAAGACATTCCCATAGGATTAAGTTTATCAGGACTCAGGAGACATCTGGCTATCCTTTCTCAAACCGGGGCAGGAAAAAGCAATACTGCAGCAGTTCTCATAGAGGAGATTCTGAAGAAAGGCGGAACGATTGTTGTTCTTGATCCTCATGCAGATTATGTTCTCATGAAGAGAAGTAGTTCAGGGAAGGTCTTTTCAGAGAACACAAAGGTGTTTAGAACACCTATGAGTACTGGGCGATACAGCGCTGAAATGTCTGCAATAACAGAAATGTTTACATTACGATTCCAGGATCTGGACGAAGACGATCTTTTTGACATCATGAGAATAAATGAAAAATGGACAACCTTAAGAGATATTGTACGGGAGGCTCTTCAAAAAACCGGAGGAAAGAAAGATCTAAAGGATTTTCTTGAGAGCGTGGAGAGATTAACACCGGATAAGAGGGGGAAAATTTCCGGTAGAATTGCCCTTCTGAGATCCATAAAGGACATTTTTAGTCAGAGAACCACAGACATTTCAGAGTATTTAGGCCCGGGGCAGCTTTCAGTCCTTGATCTTTCCGGTCTTGATCAGGATGTAACATCCTATTTCACTCTTAGGGTACTTGAAGAGATTTACGATAAGAAGGTATCAGGAGAATTTAAATTGCCTGTTTTTGTCTTCATAGAAGAGGCACACAACTTCGTGGGGTTGGAATCGTTAGGTAAACTTCCCATTCTAATTAAAAAGATAGCTGGGGAAGGGAGGAAATTCGGTGTCTTCCTCGTCGTTATAACACAAAGACCAGGAAAAATTGATCAGGATGTTCTGAGTCAGTGCAATTCTCAAATTATTCTGCGTATTACGAACCCCATTGATCAGAGGGCAATAGCTGAAAGCTGTGAGTTTGTAAGTCAGGCAATTATTGATGATCTGCCTTCATTAAACACAGGCGAAGCAGTAATAACAGGTCAAATAGTAAGATTTCCAACTGTTGTGAAAATTAGAAGGCGCGAGACCATGGAGGGAGGAGGCGATATTGATCTTCTATCGCTTTTAAAAGAAGCCAGAGAAATGAGAAACAAACTCAAAGATCCCAAAGTTGAGAGGGAAAGGATCTCCAAACTAATGGAGGGATGATTACGTTCAGGTTCGTTCACATCTCAGATACACATCTTGGCAGTCGGCAATATTCAATAAAAGAGAGGGAGGATGATTTCTATGATGCATTTACAGAGGCCGTTCAGATTGCACTTGATCAGGAAGTGGATTTTGTGGTGCATTCTGGTGATCTCTTTGATGAACACAGACCTGACAACAGAGCCCTATCAGTTTTCCGGGATAACATAATCAAACTCCAGGCCAAAAAAATACCCTTTTACATGATTATGGGCGATCATGATCGACCAAAGAAGGATGACATACCCGCTTCAAAGATATTTGACTTTCTTGGGGTCAAGGTATTGGGTATGGAAGAATATGAATCTGTTGTGCATTCAAACGGTTCAGAAAAGATACTAATTGGTGGCATATCTAACATGAAAGGGCTGAGAAGGGAAAGGCTCAAGAGTCAATATGAAAAGGCTAATTTTGATGCAGCTGAAAGCAAAATGGCCATTCTTATCTCCCATCAGGCCATATCTCCATACTTCATTAGCGAGCAGTGCGAGGCAACCTCTGAGGAATTGCCTGTTAATTTTAATTATATGGCCTTTGGGCACATTCATAACCGTCTTGAGAAAAAAATAGGTAATTCAATATTCTCATACGCTGGTTCAACAGAGATAAAATCAACAAACGAGATAGATTTCTATATGCGGCATGGAAAGAGTATAAACATGGTTTCAATAGAAAATGATCAAACCAATGTGGAAAAAATAGGCCTAAAATCTGTGCGTCCCCAACTCATTGTTAAGGGGACTCTTGAAAATGTCCTGAAATCCATAGATGTATTCGCTTCAAAAAATAGGGAACGTCTTGAGGTAAAGAAAGGAATACTTACAATGGAGATTCAGGAAAAAATAAGCCCTAACGATGTAATTGATGCTGTTTCTCAATTTAACGATCTCTTTTTGATAAGAACGCCTATAATAAAGGCACAGGAGAGTGAAAAACACAATGTATCAGCAATGACAGATTCACTTAAGGATATGTTCCTTGAATATTTTGCAGACGATAAAAACATTGGTAAAACAGCCTATGAGATATATCGTGATATCATGGACAATGAACCAGAGGTTGCAGTTAAAAGTATTGAAAAAAGGCTGGGAATAGAGGGAACATTATGATTATCAGAACCCTCAGCATGGAATCCTTTCTTTCGCATAGTGAAACTTCAATAGACTTTGACAGTGGGGTAAATATCATAGTTGGAAAGAATGGTGCGGGAAAATCCTCCATATTTGAAGCAATAAAGTTTGCGCTGTTTGGAATGCAGAGGAGCAACAGGGATCTCTTACAATATGGTAAGAAACATGGCAGAGTGAAACTTACATTCAATCTAGAAGGAAATACATATTATGTGGAAAGAACGCTTGAAAGGAGCGGCAACAGGATTGAAACAAAGGGTGCAGTGATCACATTGGGAGATCGCATAGAAGCAGAAGGAGTAACTGCAGTTAATCAGTATATTACTAAGATTATCGGCGTTTCCGATGAGGTTTTTATGAATTCAGTTTTCATAGAACAGGGTCAGATAGACTCTCTTATCACAAAGCAAAAGAGTAAAAGACTTGACCTTTTCAATGAGATTCTGGGCCTTCATAACCTTCAAAAGGTTTATGAAAGGCTTAATGAAATGAAGAAGGGAATGGAATCTGATATAGATGGTTTAGAGCCTGTGG
>JAJZYV010000146.1 GCA_021797955.1 Thermoplasmata archaeon | reverse complement strand
GAACACAATGAATTCAAAAATAAAGAAATAAACTCATTTTATTGTTCTTTGAAAGTGGCAACTATGATCTTGATCGCAATCGTGGATTCTTTTTTTGTGAGACCGCAATAAAATAGAGCAGAACGATTCAAATTTGAAAGAAAGGGTAGTGGGATGCAAAATTATACCTTTGAAGGATCTAAATTCAAAAATGAAGAACTAATACCCGTTTTGTCCTGGTTTGAAAATGATAACTATGATCTGGCCTCAATTAGTTGATTCTGTCCTTGAAACCGTGGATAAAGTGGATTTGAACAATTCAAATTTGAAAGAAAGAACGGAGAGAGGTATAATTTATCCTATAAACACAGCGTATTCGAAAATAAAGAAATAAAATTCATCATTGCACTCGTTTGAAAATTTTATCGTTTCACGATGTTTAATCATAAAACGTTGCATCATTGTTTTATTTCGAGACAATTAGCAGTTTTTTTCACATGAGGCATAGTGTATATTGACGCGCGGGGAACCGAATTTGTGGCTTCACGAGATATAGATACTATTAAAACTCCGTTAATAAGTACCACCGGCCCGTTATATACGGTTTACTTTTTTTGAGAAAGCCGTGAAATACTATGTCTGCAATTAATTAAATGGTACATACATGTTAGGAATTCTGAAGGTCTCTTTTTATACCCGTCGATCAATTCTTGGGGTATAATAATAGCTGGATAAAGACAAGTACATGATCATGCCATCTGATCCTATTATTCTCCTAAGAACATCTACCAAAATTTCCATCAACCTTTAACGAGGAGGATTTTACGTTAAGATGGCCTACATCACCTTATTTTGACTAAGAACGCACCAGAAAGGTACATTAGTTATTCTATGAAAGAGGTTCCTACTGTTATTCCTCTGTATTGAATATGTTTCAAAAACTTAAAGTAATCAAACGGAGAGTCATCTTCTATTCAATTATCGAATTTGTAATCCGAATCAATCCTTTCTTCATTAAGCACCTTTTGAAAAGCTTCTTTCTGTTTAACATTCGGAAGCCCAAAAGCGGCAACATTTTTCCATTTAACGTATGAGACAAACAATTCGCCCTTCCATTTGTAGTTGATTTTGAGTTTACTCCCGATTTCCTCCAAGTAGCAAATTTGTGGCCTATCTGAAAACAGCCCACCATTCGAAGTTTTAAGAAGCAACCTTCTATGACTTGCAGGCAAATGAACCAACCCTTTTAGAAAAATACTTTCCTGATAGTACAATTCAGAGAGCCTAATTCGACCAAAAAAGAATATTATAGACACCAATATAGCAAATATTATAAATGGGATTAGGGTAATTGCGAGGTTTGTCTGATAATAGAAATATGATGTGCTTTCAACCTCAATAGTTTGAACAAATAAGCCGATTATAGTGAATATTGAAACAAAACTAAAGTACTTAATGTAATGGTATAGGCGTATCAATTTTCGTTCGTTTTTATTCATGCTAAATTCCCAATCTCCTGTTTTTCCCTCCTTTTTTTTGTGAGCCCTTCAAGACGCGTTAACATCAAGTTATCAATTTTTATTTCAAATTTTAATAGAATCATCAAAAGAAAGAATATTACAATGTAGTCGATAATGACATATTCAAAGAAATAATAATTGAAAGTGGAATTATATGCAAAAATTCTAAGGTTAAAAGACCTATACGGCACGAGTATTGCCCCTAATATTATCAAGGCTAACAAGACGATACCAATTAAAGCTATTACTGCCCCATCCGTTTTTTTATTCTTCGATAGTCTTCTTTCAAATAAGTCATAAGCCACATTTGAGGATTTCTTTAGATCCTCAATAAATAATTTCCTTACGCTATATGGAAAAAAATGAGATTTTTCCGTTGTTTCTGCCGATCTTAAACTATTCAATATAATTGCTGAAATTGCGGCTAGTATTGATACAATTAAAAAGTACGGATAGATAAAGTTAATGTTCATCCTACGTGCGTATATCATTTAGCCTATATAACGCTTCGAATAATCCTCCATATTTCTTAGGATAAGGAGCTACTCAAACTACCAACTTTATTGTGGTTTTATTTTTGAACACCAAATAATTCCATCAGTTTAGACCTTATGAGTTCTTGTCTTTTATCAATAAAATTAAGATAGTTTGGAAACTGAAGGTCAATGTTTGATGGAATGTAGTTGCTTAATTTATACTTATTTCTAGCAGCCTCTTCTGGATAGTTTAGAAGTATCCATTTATCAAACTCTTGAGCTGATTTCTCTTCGTTCTGTATACCTTCTAAGAGTTGCAGATTTCCAATATAGTCTTGACTTTCAATATAAGTATCCCAGTCTTCTCTTGGAATGGATCTTTTATTTAATTCCCTATTACTGAAGAACTTTTGTGGAAAAATATGATCCTTATGAAACTTATTTCTATAATCTAGGTTTGGATATAGGAGGGATAACACTGAAAACGTTTGTGCGTCATCATATTCGAATTCCAGCATCTTATCTATGTCTTCTTTCTGGAAAATCAAAGTCTTATTTCCTCCTTCTAATTTATCAATTATATTTTCAACATCGAATGATTTGCTTAACCCTTACTGTCGTGAAACATAGTTTTCTCATTTTGGTAGAAGATTTTTTAGAAAAGAGAAGTTTCTCCGCTACTGCATTGATTCCTTATCGATTCTAATTATTTGATCACGTTCATTTTTGTCAAGATATCCATAACCTATTTTATCCCATCTTTCACAAAACTCACCTTTCATATAGAAGTTATCATCCTTTTTCCTGCTTTTCTCCAACCAATAACCATTCTTGTTTTTTGTCAGGTTTCTAAGTACGTCATCTTTCGTTAAGATGTATGTCACAGGTTTCCGATATACATCCGTGGATATTATAAAATAGTCAGCAATTATTTCATCCTTTTCTTTAAATCGTCCCACGCTCTCCGTGTTTGTAAAACCTTTGCATTGAATGGATATCTTATCACCATTTTCATTATAAGCCATAATATCGATTGCCTTGGCGTTTTTAATAGTCGGAAGAACATTCCATCCAAGCCGCGAAAGTTTATATCCAATATAGAAAAGCCCTACATTTCCTGTTCTTTGCTTATTCTTGAAATTCAACTTTTTCATGTCTTGAATAGCTATGTTTTATAATAAAAGGTTTCGAACTCGCAGTATCATTTGAAATCATTCAATCTTCCTCACAACAATTTCTCCTTTCACACCATAAAATCCAATGTGATCCAATCCAGATGCATTTAGCTTCTTGGCAGCGTCTTTTAGCAACGTGGTTCTCTATGATGAATGCCTTGTAGGAACTTCTGTCAGATTGAAATCTATATATAATTTCCTACAGCTAAAATATAAAAATATATGAGAGAAGGAGCTCTATTAATACACGTTTCTCTTTGTATATTTGGTCAATTCTGTAAGCAAAATTTAGGACGATTGGGATATCTTACTGGGATAGATATTAAGTTATTTAGACAACCTCCAAGTATATTTATAAAATATTATTCACTGTTATAATCATATTCAGTTGAACTTTCACCAAGACGAAAATTAAGGTCAAATTTTGCAATAAAATCCTTCTTCTCACTTGTAAAATTATAAAACTCCGCAACGAGTTTGTCTATTTCTTCTATTTTTGAATAGGATCTTTTTGGGATGATTTCCATTATTTTAATTGCATACCCTCCTTTTCTTATATTTACTTTTACGTTACTGTTCGTTTCATAGTCTTTCATGAGCTCTATTCCTTTTTCTTTCAGAGATTTCATAGTTTTCTTATCTATTAAATCCAGATTAATTGGGAAAGAGATTATATGATCCGAAAGCAGGTCTCGCCCATCAGATTTTATTACAAACCACCAGTAGAATAATGATGAATTAAGTATGGCAGAAACTGCTGCCGCATTCTCTTCATTTAATTCCACATACTTGTAATGGTCAGTGACTTTAGTCTCGTACGGTTTGCCAAGGATTATTTTTCCGTCATTTGGGTCCTTTGTAAAATCATTATAGTATTCTACCCTTGGAACATATTCATCATAATGTGCGTGAATCCAGTACTGAGGCGAATTATGATACCACACTTTTTTACCCATGGGTACCAAATAATTACCTAGTGTCTTACCTCCAGATTGTTCTTTCATTCTCTCAAGAATTTTTAACTCTGTAATGGAACCAATCTTTGGAATCACTTCACTTCTTGTGCTCATAGTGTATTTTGTAGTCTCTAGGTTCTTAAAAAGCTCAGGTCTATTCTCTGAATACCACCTATAGTATCTGGTTGTAGTTACCTCATCAACTCCACTCCCTTTATGAGTTATGACTATGGTTGACCTACAATGCTGTATACCGGAGAATATTTTTCCTGGTCTATCATCGAAGTTGTAGTATGCCACTTCACTGGAAACATCGTGAATAACCTCACGGATTTTGGACATTCTTTCTGTTGATATTAACGAGATTGGTACTATGAATCCGAAGCGCCCTCTTTCGTTCAACAAATTCAGAGATCTCTCAATAAAGTATGCATGAGTGTTACCGCAGTCCATACTTCTGTATAATATAGGGGATACTTGCCCGTTGGTTTTCTTTGTTGCCTTTATCACTGAGAGATCCGATTCATCATAATTCTGGTCTTCAATGTAAGGTGGATTGCCAATAATCACGTCGAATCCGCCAGAACGAAGTATGTTCACGTAATCTATGTTCCAATGCAATGGTCGTCTTGAAGTTATAGCATTCCATACTCTTCCGTTATTGGTAGTCGAAGTGTTGTAACTTGTAATATATGAATAAAACGCTTGGTTTATCGCATTGTACAGTAATGCTTTTATTTTCATAATGACGCTGTGCATTGCAAGTGCGTTTTCCCCAGAAGCCGTGCGATAAGAGTTGAGAAGGATCATGTAGGCGCTAGAGAAATCCTCGATCTTGTTGCTTCTGAAATAATTTTTAATTTTATCCTTGGACTGTTCGGTCAAAGAGCTGATCTGTTCTAAATCTTCAGGATTGATGAAGCCACTCTCCATAGCAGATATGGAAAGGAATAGCTTTTCGTGAAGCTGTCCAACCAAAGAGTTGCCTACCGCAATATTGAAGTCTATGTTTGGAAGTGTCTCAATGTGTTCGATCGACTTGATGTCTTCCTGTGTAGCTTCGGAAATAATCGATAGCCAGAGCCTTAATTTTGTAATCTCAACTGCAATCTCGTTTATATCGACACCAAAAATATTTCTTGAGATCGCCATTCTCTTTATATCGTACATGTTTGGGACCTCGCCCATAGCAAGCATTATTGAAGCTTTTACCCTAGCTATCACATTTGCTGCAATAGTAACGAAGTGGCCTGAACCGCATGCAGGATCAAGCACATGGATCTCATCGATGGCTCGAAGCATTTGATACGAGTGCTTTGGATTCTTTGGCATGTTGTGTAATATGTCCTCCATCGAATTGTAGCCTTTAAGATCGGTATCGCTCCATCCAGATTTTCTCAATCCCAGGATCATTTTGTCAAACAAACTTGCAGTAAGAGTCTTATCTATTAGATCGGAA
>JAJZYV010000145.1 GCA_021797955.1 Thermoplasmata archaeon | reverse complement strand
CTCAAGACGTATACCTGCTACAGATAGACTGACATTCGAAAGAATTCCGTTCATAGATGACAAAATAGAGGGTCCTTGGAGTTCTACTGAATTTGACGCCGTCTTCATGACATTAAGAATGAGAAAGGAATTTGGCTCCTCGGAAGCTAAATTACAAGGTGTAAGAGGGAATGTACTGGTGCAGCCAAACATTATAATGAAATCTCTTGTTCAGTTTCTTTTTGAAAGAAATGATCTTGCAGAACCAATGATGTCTCATGTTATTTTTGTTGACCGATTAATACATCCCAACGCTCACCCTCCAAACAGGGTAACAGTCATAGAAGGAGATAGAGAGCTGGGAACATTGGAACCTTTTGTACAGTTAGATTCATTGGACACAGACCATGAAGGGGAATTGCAGATGTACCTTTTGTCTGTCTTGACTAGGAACGTTTTTCCAGAAGTTATAGGTTACCCAGATCCATTGCATCATGCAGACAGGGGAGCCAAATCAGTGCTAAGGATGGTTGAACCAATGTTAAGGTCTTCAGAGTGGTTAGATAGAGCTAACCCAATACACAGGACAGTTAGGCAAGTAAGGGAGGGAAAAAGATGACAGAAAATCCATTTGATGATGAAAGATTACACGGCGCCAGGTCAGCACTTACCAAAATAACTCCAGATGAACAGGGTAGATATATTTATGACTTAATGTGTCAATACACGAGGCTTGGTTTGGATGGGTTACAGGTAGGGGACTTAGTGGGAATTGAAAACTATACCCCAAATTCAAATGGAGAGCATGTATATTCTGTTCTGGCATTAAGTCAGGTATTTCCTGTGCACTTTGCAGCACAAGGCACGAATGCATACCCTGGGCATGTATTCGAGTCAATGAGATCTATCAAGGAGGATTGGGAAACCCAAGAGGAAAAACCATTACATCTGACAACTACAATCGCAATTCAAGCGGTTCCAACAGGATACCAATTTTCATACAACCCAAGAGTGGACTCTGATTTACCTAGATTGGGAGAAGAACGAAATCTACCAATGATTGGTGCAGAGGTTCGGCCACTTAGCATGGAAATGGTAGATGCCATAATAAATCAAGGATTGGGTGATCAGCCTGAATCTCCCCTTCAGCATAAGAAGTTTGAAGAACTGAACGTTAAGTTAGACCAGGAAAGCCTTCTTACGACCCATTTCGGAATTTTCGGGTTCACTGGAGTGGGTAAGTCGAATCTTGTTTCATCTATGGTTTCTTCTCTTTGTTTTGAAAATAAAGAACCGTTAGCAAATTTCATAATAATGGATCCAAATGATGAATACCTTGGTCTATTTATAGATAGGTGTATAGGGACTCCTGAAGAAATCACGTATATCCATATAGGTTCTGACTCACTTCATAGCAATGTATCTAGTGCTCTGGGAAACAATTCTCAAGATCCGAGTCCAGAAATCTTGCAAATTATGAGACAGCAATTGAGGCTCCCTCCCCCTTTGCAAGAAATGTATGTAAACAACGAATCATTCAGAAACAGAATAATGCAGGGCCTTACAAACGTGTTTCATAGAACTAAAATAGTATTACCTTTTAAAGATGTTGCCACTCTCATTAGAAAGATTGTCAGAGAACAAACTGATGAAAGAACTGGGGTACAGGTAAAGGAAGCAATGAGGCAAGTAATGGAAGATTGGACAAGTAGATATATCGATCAGCCCTTAAATCAAGAGACTATTAGTAATGCCATTAATTTTGCGGAACATGAACTTAACCATGGCCCAATTGATGCCATTACTTCACAAAACACAAGGGGAACTGCTGAGGGAATTCTTGATAGATCCCTAAATATACTAAGAGTCGAGGCGAGGAGACTTGCCGAAATACCTCCAGATGCTATTATACCGATTGATAGCCTAATCGAAAGGGTGAGCAATAGAGAACATCGTCAGACAGTGATAATAACCGGGCGTAGAGATTCAGACATCAAGCATTTCGCAGCATTGTTGGGAAACGATGTCTATGAAAGAAGGCGCCATATGACAACTCGAAGTCCATTCATCACCTTCATATTTGATGAAGCCGATCTGTTTATACCACAAACCGGATCAGATGAGGACACATTAATGGTAAGAGAACTATGCGTCACCCTAGCCAGGAGGGGAAGAAAATTCGGACTCGGTCTTGGGATTTCAACGCAACGTTCTTCCCTGCTTGATACTGAGGTAATGTCCAACCTACACACTTATTTCGTAAGTAAACTTCCAAGAGCCGATGATCGAAAAAGAGTCGCTGAAGCATTTGGCATTAGTGAGGAGCAACTAACTCCAACTTTTACATTTAGAAGAGGAAACTGGTTAGTTATTAGTCATGAAGCAACTGGATTGAAAGGAGTTCCAATACCAACAACTGCAAGAGATGCTAATGAAAGAATCTCAGGTGATTTGGGCGTTCAAACATCTTAGAAACATCGCAAAGTTAATAACTTATCTGGACCTCGTGAGGAGATGACATTTACACCATTTTTTGTCGCAGACAGGCCAGTTTCCCTGAGAATTCTTGAAGGCTTAGAAGAATTTAAGGGTGATTTTGGAATATTGTCTCATGCTTTCACTACAGATAATTTCAAGAAAAAGTTTAATGAATTTAATCTTGCAAAATGGAAAATTGGGGATTCTGGAATTTATCAGGGAAAGGAAGTGCCGTATAAACTTCTCTTTAATGAATATATTAAAATGGGAGTCACCCATGGAATAATAAAAGATTACTATAGAGATCCAAAGAAAACTTTGGAAAGCGCAAAGGAAGGACTAAAAGTCCACAAAAACCAGAGTTTGAACGAAAAGTTCAATCTGGTAGGGGTTGCTCAGGGGAATACTTTGGAAGAATATCTCGAAAGCTACAATGCACAGAGGGAGATAGGATATGCCATGGTGGCCATTGGTGGCCTTCTTACTAAAGTGGAAAAACACAAAAGAATGGTAAAGGTTAAGAAGGAAAAATTTTTAGTAGAGCTTGTTAGAACAATCAGACGGAAGTACCCTCACGATGAGATTTTTTTGTTGGGGGCGTTCAGTAGACCTAGAATAGGTCTTTTCAAAGAGTTGGATGTCTGGGGAGCAGATTACAAGGGTTGGATTTTCCGCTATGATATAAAACAGAGTCACGCGCTTAATGATAGATTCTTGCAAACTCAAAATTATCTGAGAAATGAAGTTTTCCCGTTGATAGAAAAAAATCGGCTCCTTATTCTTTCATGCTCACAAAGGAAAAATGGTAACCCTGGGCCTTCACTGGAAGTCTATGATGGTCCTTCCTATAAAGTGGTAAGAAAATATCTTAGGAATAATAATGGGTTAGACATTCGAATAATTTCAGCTAAATACGGACTCATAAGCAAGGACAGTATAATAGAATATTATGATGAAAAAATGACTAAAGAAAAGGCATTACAATACAAGAAAAGGTTTTCAAGGGAGGTGAGCACCCTCTTAAATTCATATCAAGATGTGTTAGTTTTCGGAAGCCCTCTATATCGAACAGTATTAGGAAAGCATGATCCAACACATACCGAAGGCAGAATTGGTGAACAACTGGCACAACTTAAAAAATGGCTATATAATGAGTAAGAATTTTTACAAAGAATAGGTAAGAACACATTGATTATCACTATATATCGGAAGTTCCATGAGAAATGGGCAAAGAAATTTCATGGAACTTCCGATATAATTTATCATCATACAGTCGTTGACAACATATGCATCGTGTGTTTAGTGGAGATTCCAGGAATCTTGTGGTTTTCATATACGTTTATACCTATGCTCGGTGTTTCTAGTGGGAGAAGATAAAAAATGACTTCAGCGTTATTGGAAAATTTATTGGGAATTTTTGAAACATGGGTATGGCCTCTTCTAGCAACTTTTATCACAGTTATATTTATTTATGTTTTCCAGAGACCCCGTATTGTCATCACTGTTCAGAAAGATGAAAAGCCTAACCTAGATTTCGGAGCTAAATTTGTTCATTTGTTTATTACAAACAAGTCTGCAGGGCTACTTGGAGGAGGTATCGCTATGCACTGCTCTGGAACAATCATTGTTAACAAACCCGACAAGAAACATTTTATTACAAAATGGGCGACCAAAAGAGATCCTATTCTACCTCAATACATTTGTGAAAATAAAGTAATGGTCGACCTTGTAGGCATTGAAGAATCAAAGTTTGAAAACATTTACCCAAGAGAGACAAAGCGATTAGATGTAGCTATGAAATGGAAGGATGATAAACACTGTTAGATTCACGAACCGGAGAATTTCCGGCATATTGAGAGGCGCAATCCTGACAACCAAATTGATGTTGGAGAATTTCAGTGTTCAGTTACAATAGAGTGCGTAAATTACAGATCGAAAAAACCCTATGAATTCAGACTTTTTAACAACGGCCCATCTTATGGCGATTTGTACCTCGAAGAAAAGTTAAGTGACAACAAAGCCTCTAGTGGTTTCATTCCTTACAGGTTATGGAGACTGACAACATTAGGATTGGGCATTTCGCTTTTCCTAATGCTTCTGATTACTATTTGGTTCGATAACTATGTTCCACATTTCTATGGATGGGCTGCTGAAATCGTTATGGTGTTCGGAACTGTATTAGGAATAATCTTGGTAAGCGCGTATTTTCCCAGAGGTTTTGATCGTTGGGTTCGATTCGTTGGAAAAGTCAGCGGAAACCGTTGGATACATGAGCCGTACAGTATATTGACCTTCATGATTTTGGTCGGTGCTTTCGGCGTTGCGATCATGCTGGCAAATCTTGTAGTGGGTTCTGTGGGAAAAGAATACACTAAAGTTGAATTGGGTGAACTCGTTTTGATAGTCCTTGCCTCGCTTGCCTTTATAGGGTTAGGGCTATTTTCCGGTCATAGAAGAAAAACGGTGTTGGGTAGCAATAAAAAGGGTTGGGAGGTCTTGGTGGAATTAGTCCTTCTCATCAGTATAATTATCACGGTGCTCAGTATAATTTTATTCTTTATACAAGTCTTATCTGTGCCCGTGTTCTGGGTGACAATCATAGCTCTTTGGCTGAGCGCTTATGCCAGTAGCGATACGATAAGCAGGGAGATTTCAATGCAGGATCAGAGACCAAATAATTAGATCATGTGAAAATGAATTGCGGTATCCGGCAAAAATTCTCTTGCGGGTAGCGGATGCATCTTTGAGATTACTGAAATCGATCGTATAATTTTGGATAAGCAAGAAGGCTACCCATAAAGCTAAAACTCGTAAAAACGAGGATAGACAATACAAAACATCCTCCCAGGAACATGATATCTCTCACTGAAAAAGGAATTGATCTGGCTAAAAAAATAAAGGAAATTATGGATATTCTGAAAATATCAGAATAATTCCAGTCCTTCCATCAGCTCTATGGAGTTGGACTCAGCTATCTTGGAGATTACAAACTTCAGTTTTTCCTCCTGGAATGAGATTAGTTCTTCCATTGTCTTTGTTTCATCAATCGCTTTCCTGAACAATGCATAGTCAACGTCGAACTGATCTTTCCGCCCTGAGATGAATTCCTTCGTAAATGGATTGCGTTTCACCATTTTTCCTGATTGAAACCCCATAATATAG
>JAJZYV010000144.1 GCA_021797955.1 Thermoplasmata archaeon | reverse complement strand
ATGCAGAAAATCCTTTTTGTACTGGTATGGTGTGGATAGGAGGGTTACATCTGCTGCACACATGTCCAATCATCTTGCTTTTTACATTTTAAACCATTCCGCAATCTTCGAGGAACAATTTCAACCAAAGGGTATCAGCATTGCTGGAATGGTTATTTCAAATGGTGCAAAAATATCAAAGAGCAAGGGAAATGCTGTATCACTATTGGAAGTGGTTAATACTCATGGTGCAGATATATTCAGACTATACGTTGCACTTGTCGCCGAGATTGACTCTACCCTGGACTGGAACGAAAAGGAAGTGGAAATCATCCACGGAGTTTATGAGACACTGAGACATAACATTGAATCTGCCATAGCGGGATCCGACAAAGGAAATTCAAATGATGATTTTCTTGATCTATTTGTTTCAAAATTCAATCTTCATGTTTCGAATTTCGTTCAAAAAATGAATGGACAACAGATTAGGGGAGCGTATGTGGAAATTATCCACGAAGTGATCAAAGACTTAAACGAACTTGTATCTTCGGGGATGGACAAAGAAAAAGCAATAGGGTTAATTCTGCCGCAATGGCTAAAAACTCTCTCTCCAGTAATCCCCCACCTTGCGGACTACTTTTGGGAAAAGATGGGAAATTCAAATCTATTGGAAAACGAAGAAATGAGCGTTGAGACTGTGGAAAAAAAGGAGATAGAGATGCTAGAGAGATTCGAATTTATAAAAGAATTGTCCGATGACATAAGGGGGATAATCAATGTGACCTCCATAAATCCAACCGAGATAGAGATTAATCTTTGCCATAAGGATTTAGCAGAAGATATTATGAAAATTCAAGACGGAGATATGAAAGTCAAGAATAAGGCAATAATTGGACAGGTCATGAAAATGAGAGGAAAAATTAGGTATGGAATTCAGGAGAGAATAGCGCTTGATGAATTTGGAGAATATCTGAAGCGGAAATATAACTGTGAACTTCAACTAAAGGAGACAGTTGATGTAATCAACGGAAAACTGCCAGTGCCTGGAAGGCCGGTAATTGTATTGAAGAGGTGATTTAATGAGTGAAATGGATAAAAGGGTGGAAACAGCGAGGAAATTAGGTAAGGATCCATATCTTGTTCTCCACGGGGGTGGAAACGCAAGCCTTAAAGTTATTGAGAATGATCACGCTGGAAGAATCATAAAAGTTTTGAGAGTGAAGGGAAGTGGATCTGACCTTGCCAAAATAGATGAGAAAGGCTTTACAGGATTGCGAATGGAAGATCTCTTACACGCTAGAACGATTGAATCAATGAACGATATCGAGATGATGGACTATTTGAAGAAAAGCATGGTGGATCCTTCACAACCTTCTCCCTCGGTAGAATCTTTTCTGCATGCCTTTATTCCATATACTTACGTGGACCACAGTCACTCTGACCACATTCTCGCCATAACAAACTCGGGAATGACAAGGGAAAAAATGAAAGATATTCTAGGAAATGTCTTGCTTGTTGAATATGTGATGCCAGGTTTCAAATTGGCCAAAAGAGTTTTAGAAATTGCAGATAAGGTAACCCCGGATGTAGATGGAATTGTTCTCTTAAATCACGGATTGTTTACCTTTGGAGAATCTGCGGAAGAGAGCTATTCGAAACATGTCAAGATAGTTGAAAGGGCGAGGAAATATCTGGAAGATGCAATTGAAGATGATCTGTTTACCGAGAAATACGGAAATGATTACGATTTTGCAGAGAAACTTCCTTTGCTTCGAGGGTTGCTTTCAAAATATCAGAAAAAGATCCTGCTGATAGACAGGAGTAGGGAAGGAAAGAGAATAAGCAAATCCATTGAGGCGGAGAAGTTTCGTAACTCAGGACCTGCTACACCGGATATGCTCATTAGAACAAAATACGACTACCTTTATCTAACCGGGGAAAGTAATATTGAAGCTGAGGTTAAGCGATACGAAGCCAGATATATTGAAGAATATGAGAAGTATGTTGGCAATTATCCTATGCACGACCCGTATCCAACTATAATTGTTGTTCAGGGTTTTGGGATAATAACAGCGGCAAGGAACATTAAAGAGTGCAAAATAATCTTGGATCAGTGCCATCATACCTTCATAGTAAATTCAATGGCAGATAAAATCAGTAGGCAGAAGTTCATTTCAAGAAAGGATGCATTTGTAATGGAATACTGGCCTCTTGAGGAAGCAAAACTGAAGAAGTATGTACCGAAGCCGCTTGAAGGCAGAATATGCATGGTTACTGGAGGAGCCAGCGGAATTGGCTTGGAGACTGTCAAGAAACTTGCCGAAAATGGTGCCGTGGTCTTATCGATTGATGTTGATGACAAACTGGAGAGCTTGTGCGAAGAGATTTCCAATGAAACAGGTTCCACAGTATCTCCGTTCAAAACTGACCTTACCAATCCGGACGAGATAAGAGAGATGGTAAACAAAGCGAAGCTGAGATTCGGTGGGGTGGATGTAGTATTTCATAATGCAGGTATACTGAAATCTGAATATATTGAAGAAATAAAACTAGAGACACTCCTAAAGCACATTGAGATCAACTCTATTGCGCCATTTGTCCTAACACAGGAGACATTCAAAATAATGAAAGATCAGGGTTTGGGAGGAAATTATATTTTTAACATCACCAAGAACCTCACAAATCCTGGTCCTGGAATGATTTCTTATGGAAGTTCCAAGGCATTCACAGCACAACTTTGCCATTACGTTGCAAAAGAGGGGGGAAAATACGGCATCAGGTCAAACATAATTAACCCCGATAAGATATTCAAAAACTCTAAAATTTGGGAAAACGGGGTCCTGGAGGCAAGGGCCAAAGCAAAAGGAATCTCCGCGGATGAATATAAAAAATCAAATCTCTTGAGAAGAGAGGTGCTGCCAGAACATGTTGCAAATGTTGTGATGGCACTGATAAATGAGGAAATATTTGGAGCCACTACTGATGCAATGATTCCGGTGGATGGGGGAGTGTTATAGAAAATGACCCATAATTTTTCTAATGCTCAGGTTAATTCCAAAATTTTTGACTTCCTTTAGGGCTGATCTCATGGTTAATATATTCCCTAATGTAAATACCTTTGAGTTCTGTACATTCTTTACCAATTCCGAAATTCGCCTGTAGGTTTGCAGTTTCTTAGTCACTTCTCTTTCATAGCTTAGTGAAATTTCTTTAAAGTCACTTTCTCTTCTTATTATCTGAAATAAAATTTCTGCAGACTCCAGTGCTGGCACAATACCTTCCCCAAGTACCGGTGAAATATATCCTATGGATTCTCCCACACCTATTACATTTCCAGAAACTATGTTCTCAAGAATCGGACTCATCCTTATGTTCCTGGAAACCGTCTTTTCTGCAGCGTGGGGTTCCAGGTATCTCTTTACCTCACCCAGATTTATTCCCCCGGCACCGATGTGAAATCCATCCTTTATTGGGAATGACCAAAAATATCCTGTTCCTCTGGGAAAAAAATAAAAATAAAAATCATCATGTTCGGATGTTTTGCATATTTTCTCTATTGCAAACATTCTTGTGTCATTCATTGGCTTTGGAAGAAAAGCTCTTGTTATTCCCGTGGCATCTATGTGATATCCTGAGGCATCCATTCTTCCATTTCTCTCTGGCAATTTCCACTTTAGGAACTGATTTTCCATTCCCATCTTATCGATGGTACATATATCACTTTCATCAACCTTGAATGGTGGGAATTTGTGGCCCTCAATTGTGACTCCCCTTCCCTGATCTAATACTATCGACTCAAAGTCTATCCCTGCCTTGCTCAAATATGGCTTCAACCTTGAGGAATTAGATGCAAAACCACAGGGGATGTAGTAATTTTCAACTTTCGGATCCTTAATCCTGACCTCAAACCCTTCTGAATCCAGTCTGTTATAAAGATAAGAACCTGCTACTCCTGCTCCATGTATTTCCCACATTTTGCCAATCTAAAGCTTATGTGGATTACATTAAAAAACATATTATTTGATTCTTCGGTACGGTATCTATGCGTATCTTTCTTGGACTTGCTTATGATGGAAAGAGATTTTCAGGCTATCAAAAGGGAACTGGAAAAAATAGTGTGGAGGATAACATATTACGATGTGTAAAGGAAAACAAACTTGGGAGCCATCTGATAAGTTG
Organism: Thermoplasmata archaeon; assembly: GCA_021797955.1. The sequence continues at coordinate 1,485 of JAJZYV010000144.1, read as the reverse complement.
CTCAAGAACTGACAGAAATGTATCGGCTCTCATGAATGTTGTCTCAATAGATTCTGATTTAAGTCCAATAAAAATAATAGGAATATTAAACTCGAATCTCGAGAACATTTATTTTCACAGATATTCCATTGTTGATGATCAGAGAAGAGTGAGGGAAGTGGCATGGAAAAAATACGCGTATATTCTTCCGGAACATGGAATATTGAGTGAGATTGAGGAGGAAGACTTTTCCCAATTTGTTGGGATTCATGACTTCAGAAACTTCTGTAAATTTGATGATAAACCTACTGAAAGGGAGATTTTATCAGTTACTGAAGAAAGAATAAACGGGAAGAGAGCTATGATCTTTACAGCTAAGGGTTTTCTCTGGAATCAAATAAGGTTCATGGCGGGGTATGCAATAGAAAAGCACTTGCATCCTTCCTCAACCCCTGATAATCCTTTCAGTGAAGGATACAATGCACGAAGACTGGGACCTTCGGATTTTTTGGTATTAATGCAAATAAAATACGAAAATTTAACATTTACAAAGATCAATTCCAGAGTGAAGTATAACGAAAGCTTAAAGCTGTATTATGAAGGTGAGCGCCAATCGTTTCTTGGATCCGGGTTAATGGACAACTTAAGAAGGTAAATTAAGATAATATACGGTATAGTTCTATAAAGGGTATGGATCTTTTACACGAAGCATTTAAGGGAAAAAGGATTGTGCTGGCTGGAATGGGAAAAGGCCAGGGAACTGTAACAGCAAAACTCTTACTGAGTTTTGGGGTTGAGGTATATGCACTATCCAGATCTGGAAAGAGCATTGAACCAGGAGATGAAAATTTTCACTCCATAAAGGTTGATCTAGAAAATAGGGATAATTTGCAAACCGCAATAAATGAACATATGGAAGGTGTGCAACTCTACGGACTGGTAAATAATACTGGAACATGGGAAATGCCAGCTTCAAAACTTGTGCCACCTGGTGATATGGAAAGGTTTGTGAAAATGAACTTGATGACGCAGTACAATGCCTTATATTTTTTAACACGAAATATGAAGAAAGGCGGATCAATTGTTAATATTGGTGCATCGAGGGCATTATTTAGGAATAATGGTTCTGGGTATACAATATCCAAATATGCAATTGAGGAATTTACGAGAATTGCAGCTTCAGAGTTAAAAAGCAAAGATATCAGAGTTAACTGCCTTCAACCCGGATCTGTTTCGAAGGAAGATAGTTTTGACTTAACATACCCATTTAATTTTCCTAAAGAGGCTGCAATGAACCCGCTTAAGATCGCCTATGCCTCAATGTTTCTCCTATCACCCCTCTCTACCGGAATAAATGGGGTTAGTATACCGATTGATGATGGAATGGAATTGTGAAAAACAAATTAATTTAAACCCATTGATATAGTTATCAAAATTTTATGTACGATGGTGTAATTTGTAAACATGCCATTCAGCAATGAGGTAACATACGTTAAATTTTCAGAA
>JAJZYV010000143.1 GCA_021797955.1 Thermoplasmata archaeon | reverse complement strand
ATCATACTCCAGCATGCACCCGGAAGATTGGATTATGACGGCTTTGATGGGATTAGAATTCCTCCACTGGAGAAATATATCAGAGTACTGGAACTGCTTTCAGATCGGAAAGTCATAGGGATTTCACTGAACAGGGAAGGGATTAAGGAAAATGAAATACCAGAAGTACTCAAAAATATATCACATCAAACGGGAATATACGCTTTCGATCCTCTCGGAGATCTATCTGGAATAGTTGACCTGATTCTAAAATCCTCAAATCATTAAATATACAATTACTCTGAAAGAGTAAAAGATGTTTCATTTTAGGAGGTAATTGTAATTGTCATATTCTCATAGGGTAAGGTGCTTTGACAGCATAACCATAAGGCCAGATAAGATCACGGATCACGGAACCAAGGGAACATTATTGATGAATGGGAATACCTCATTTTCTTTTGAAGAAATATTCTCATATAACCAAAAAATCACGAACAATGAGAATCTATCGGGACTTGCAATGGCCGGTTCGGCAATAAACTTCTCTTTTTTTACCAGAGAACTCATACTTGATTTTCCGGTAACGCGTAATGATATTGATTTCCTGAAGGAAATGATCAGGATCAATAACATTGAGGTATTCGTCAACTCAATCTGCAGGAGAAGATATGAATTCTTTAAACGTCAATATCTTCCCTCAGAAGAGGAGATAAATCCACACACCGCTGAAGGTGAAACAGTCATTGTTGCTGAAAATATCAAAGAGAATGAGCAGGAGGAAGTAAAGGGCAAAGGGAGTGTAATGATCTCTTCATCTGGTGGAAAAGAAAGCCTGCTATCCATGGGTATAATGAGACAGATGAATTATGACATAAAGCCATTTTTTTACAATGAATCCGGAGCGCACTGGCTCCCTGCAAAAACTTCATATTATTATTTTAAAAACATTGGGCTTGACGTGATGAAAGTTTGGTCAAACACCGACCGATACTACAAAAAAACTCTGAGAAATATGGAAATAATGGATAAGAAACAGATTGAAAATAAGGCCGATTCATATCCAATTCAGCTCTTCATTTTCCCCGTATATCTTTTGGCTTCTCTGCCGTTTGTTTACAAACACGGTATATCAAACATGATCATGGGAAATGAATTTGATGATCCTACCGCAATGGAAAGATACAAAGGTATCGAACACTACTTTGGCGTTTATGATCAAACGTGGGACTTTGCAGTTGCCTTCAACAAATTCTTGTCATCAAAGGGAATAAACTCAAGTTTATGGTCTATTGTATATCCCGTATTTGGTTCCGTCATTGAAAAAGCGCTCATAAATGAATTTCCTGATCTGTATAAACTTCAGAGATCATGCCATTCGTGCAAAAGCATCAAGGGAACAATTATTCCATGTGGAAAATGTACGAAGTGTCTCGGGGTAAGGATGTTCATTGAGAACGCGGAAGGCGATCCTTCTGTGGTGCATTATGAAAAGGACACAAAATCATTAATGAATCAAGTTGAAATGGCAAAAATGAGACTTGACCCAGATGAACTCTACTACCTCAAGCAATATTTGGCAGAATCAAAGAGAATAAATAATCATGTGGAAGGGATCCATCTGATGCCGGGAGAAAGTGAAACCTTTAGCAGGACACCCGAAGACATGCGAAAAGATTTTAGAAAATTCTTTGAAAAATGGACAAACGGAACCTGGGAATTGAACGATGGAAAATGGGTCAGAAAAGAATGAGGAAATTAGGCAATAGAGTCGATAACTTTCCTTATATCTTCCTCTGATTTGCATTTAGCATATTCTTCCAGAATCTCCATATTGAGTGAGATAAATGAATGCCCCCATGAAAACTTAGAGATTATTTGTTCGGCAAGTTCCCTGAATCCGGTAATAATAAGAGCAGCACTTACAGCTTCCACAGAAGAAAGTAGATTCCATTTCCCATAATTTACAGGATTTGAGGCAAGAAGAGGTGGGAGAATCCTACCGTATCTGAATTTTGTTCCTGCCATAAGATCATTTTGTTTCCACGAACCCTCAATTGCAGTGATTCCTCTCTCAAGAATCAGATTTCGATCAGAATTCATAAGATATTGAGAAGATGATACAGTGAGTACCATAGATCTTGATGCCTTTCCCCGGTCTATTCTCCTCGCCAAACTGAATCTTTCAAGTTTTTTCATAGTTGATTTTTTTGGATCATCCTGATAAAGGTATATGAAAAATATTTGTGGGTCTTTATTTTCCATTGGCATTATGTCATCACAGAATGGGGAGATATCTCTTGACTTCCCATTCCATAACATGTGATCGGAAGGCGTCCCACTCTTTCTGCTTTACAGTAAGAAAATTCTCGTATACATGGTCTCCAAGAATCTCCCTCATCAGCTTACTCTCCCTCATATGATGCAGTGCTTCGCCAAGGCTTTCCGGCATGGCATAAACGCCAATCTTCTTCCTTTCTTCCGCTGTCATATGGAATATATCTTTTTCAACTGGCTCTGGAGGCTCCAATCCTTTTTTTATACCGTCAAGGCCCATGCCAAGTATGGTGGCAAACTGTAAATACGGATTTCCCGCAGGATCAGGGCATCGAAGTTCCATCCTTTTTCTCATCCCTTCCCCTGCAGGTATTCTCACCAGAGCAGTTCTGTTTTTGTTTGCCCATGAAATATAAACCGGGGCTTCATATCCTGGTATTAATCTCTTATAAGAATTGACCCATGATGCTAAAACAGCAGAGCCCTGTGAAACATTCTGCAATATTCCGGAGAGATAATTTCGCATCATTTTGCTCATTCCAAACTTTTCCTTTTCCTCGTAGAAAAGATTCTTCTTTTGATCTTTCAGCATTATGCTCTGATGTATATGCATCCCTGATCCATTCACGCCATTGAGAGGTTTGGGCATAAAAGATGCATATAGACCATGGCTCTGTGCCACATTTTTAATTATGCTTTTTAGTATGGAAATTCTGTCTGCCATTAGAAGTGCTGGAGCATATCTGAGATCAATTTCCTGTTGACCATAGGCAACCTCATGATGGGCTGCTTCAGGTTCGAATCCAAGAGTTCGCATATCAGTAAGAATCTCCTGCCTAACCTCACTGGACAAATCCATGGGGGTATTATCAAAGTATCCGCCAAAGTCACTGGGTTCACTGGTTGGATTTCCACCCGAATCTCTTTTGAAAAGGAAGAATTCAAATTCCGGACCAACAAAAAATTCCTGCCCTTGGTCCCAGAGCTTTTTTAAAAGACTTTCAAGGACAAATCTCGGATCACCCTGAAATCTCTTCCCGTCTGGAGAATAGGCATTGCAAATATATCTCGCAAGCTTACCTGTCTGACCTGAATATGGAAGAACTGCGAATGTCGAAAACTCAGGTACAGCCCTCATATCTGACTCTTCTATCTGGGCATAACCGGCCACAGAACTTCCATCAAAGACAACACCTTCATTTAAAGCATCTTCAAAACGATTTTTGGGTACAGTGAGTGTTTTCACGGTACCTACAATATCCGTAAACTGAAGCTGCAGAAACTCCACATCAGCCTTCTTTAGCCTTTCCAACTCTACCTTTACCTGATCTTCCATAAACTGGTATGATCATTCCAATATATGCACTTATCTAATGTCAACGACAAAAAAACATATGAAATTATAAAAATTATGGACAGAATGTTACCATAGTCTAAGGGGCAATCCTTTACTATAAAAGTAAGCAGTGCATCTTGAGGCCATTATTTTGATCATATCAAATTCACAAGGAACCCTATGAGAAAGCCAGTGAACGAACCAAGATAAATGATTCTGGTCATTGAAGAGTCCTGATCTTTGAGCAGGTGTTTAAGAATTGGAATGATAACATAAAACATTGCTCCAATGGCTAAACCATCAAACACAAGATCAAACGCATTTGAATTATAAAAGTAACCTATCCCTCCACCAAGAATAGTGGGAAATCCACCAATGAAAAGCAAACCAAGGATTGCTTTGCCGTTTTTTTTCTTTTCTCCAAGGAATGGAGATGCAATGGGAAAACCCTCCGTAATATTCTGAAGAATGAAACCGACCAGAATAACCAGCGTTATGCCTACAAGACCAATGGAAATATTGTCAGCGCCAAAAACCATTCCTTCAGTTAAGTTCTGAAAACCTATCCCCAAAGCAATAAAAAATGATAATCTTAATTTGGACGATTGTCTCTTTCCATTACCCTCAGCAATAAATATGACAAAAAATCCAACTGCAAGAGATACAAAAAACACTAAATCATAAAATGGAGATGATATGTAACCTCCATTAGAAGAATTACCATATAGGATAGTTGAAGCATCCGAAAATACATCTGCAATGAGAAATATGAGGATTCCAATGGCAATGGAGCTTAAGACTCTAACCTTCTTTTCAGCAAGGTTTTTTGCCATTATGATTGGAAATGTAAAAAAGATTGAAAAGCCCATTATTGCAGATAAAATGAGTGTTATAAGCAGTTTATACATTGTAAGGAAATCCTTACACTATATTTAAACGTTATTTAGAGGTCTCATAGAGTTAGCCGAAGGTTTCAGTCTATAAAAAATGAGGGGATTTTTTGCATAAAATTAAAATTCTGAATAATGAACACCGGTTAACTAATCTATCTCAAATAACAAAAGCATAGGCCTAATAAAGGCATCATTCTTATTTCCAGAAGTTATATCATATCTATGTTTACAGAGATGATAGATTCAACCAGACTGGACATTAATTATTTTTACAGAGAGGGAAACATCAACGCTCTAATGGAAAATGCAGGTGCGGCCATTGCAGAAACAATAACAGAATTATATGGAAATAAGCTGAATATAACTATTGTATGTGGCAACGGTAATAATGGAGGAGACGGGATAGCCGCAGCCAGAATATTGCAATTGGAGAATAATGTCACACTTGTATTTACCGGTGCTTTAGATCATATTAAATCGTCATTCATCAAAAATTTGATTTCTCAATGGAAATTGAAGATATATGGTATTCAAGATCTGGATTCAGTTCTTTCAAAGGCTGATCTCATCGTTGACGCAATTTTTGGGACAGGTTTTCATGGAGAAATCAAAGAACCACTGGCATCTGCAATAATAAAAATTAACAATTCGAAAAAGCCCATACTATCTGTTGATGTGCCATCTGGAATCGGGTCATCAATTGCAGTTAAACCGACAAAAACGGTGACTTTCACATTTGTAAAAAACGCAATGGATTTTCAGAATAGTGGCGATATTATAACAAAGAATATTGGCATTGATGAAAAATTAGTATATGAATCTGGACCCGGCGACATTCTATTTTTTCCATTTGCTGAGAAGGATTCCCATAAAGGTATGAACGGAAAGCTGGCCATAGTTGCAGGTTGGAAATTTCATGGTTCTGCATTGATAGCAGCAATGGGAGCGCATTCCTGTTCTCCAGATCTCGTAAAGATATTTTCAAACAGTAGAAATTATTCAGTAATTGGTTCGCAAGTTCACACTACAATGCTTGAAAATTGCGAGGAAAACGAAAATTTTATGGAAGAACTACTGAAATATGACTGCATCCTGATGGGACCCGGTATGGGAGAGAGTGATTACGAAATTTCCACTATGGAAAAAATCCTAGAAGCAGTAAATGTCCCGATTGTGCTGGAT
>JAJZYV010000142.1 GCA_021797955.1 Thermoplasmata archaeon | reverse complement strand
CATTCTCAGAACTGTTTATTTATGCAAAGTTCCTGAAAAAGCAGCAGAAAAAAGTGGAGAGTGAAAAGGACGATTCGGTTAACATGAAGCCAGATATCTTCAAGGCTTTCAAGGATAGGCCATTTTTCATTGTTGCAATTCTTATTTCATTGTTTTACCTGATTCTGGGTCAGTGGGGAACAACACTCACTTTCTTCTGGAAGGGTTTTGATAACATGTCTGATTTTGATATAGGATTACTCTATTCTGTTAATGGGGTTGTCGTCACTCTTGGACAGCTTCCGGTAAACAGGCTTCTTAGTAAGATGGAAGACATCACAAGGATCAATCTTGGTTATATTGTGTATCTATTCTCTTTTTCCCTTTTGCCATTCTTCAGGGGATTCATTTTCCTTGTTATTGACACCATTTTAATAACCATGGGTGAAAACATCGTCTCTCCATCAATCAACACTGTCATAAGCAGGATAGCACCGGTTAATAAGAGAGGACAGTATTTCACATCATTCCAGGTGCTTACCGGAATGGTTACACCAATTGCACCTGTACTTGGAACATTCTTTCTCACAGTATTCTCAGCAGATCTTGGGTTGATATGGTATCCCTTTACGATAATAGGGACCATATTTTTCCTTTCATTCATCCCACTGTGGAAGAAAGTCAACATGAGGGAGCACAATAATTAATTGGGCTTTTCCAAAAAACCATCCTTTTTCCGTTGTTTCGATTGAATGGCTGTTGACTTGTATGTGATTAAAACAAATTCCCATTCTTCTGTTGATTAAATTAATATTTACACCATTATTTTTCCTAAATTTGCATAGCTTACGCAATCCCGTCAAGAAATTTTGCCCTTACAATGTTATATAACACATGGTGGTGAAGTATGTTTTCATTCTTAACAAAAGACTTAAATAAGACATTTATTATTCAATGCCATTGTCTATTAATATACAGCACATATCAAGGGCATTTGGAAAGAAAGATGTTCTCAGGGATGTTTCCATTGAAATATCCCCGGGAGAGATTGTAGGATTTGCCGGTTTGAATGGTGCCGGTAAGACCACTACAATGAAGATTGCATGTGGAGTGCTGCACCCATCCAAGGGCGATGTACTGATCAATGATACTTCCATAATAAAGAAAAAGATTGAAATCGCATCTGAGATCTCATGGGTTCCAGAATTCCCCATGCTGGATGCCATGGAGAAACCCAAAGATATTTTTCATGAACTGGGCAACTATCTTTCCTACACCGGAAAAGAAACGAGGGATCGTTTTGAGGAATGCATGGCAAAGGTATCCATGACGGAAAATATCAATAAGAGAATAGGAAGTATGTCAAACGGAATGAAGAAGAGGATACACATCGCCATTGGCATGTTTCAGAATTCTGAAAACTATCTCATGGATGAAACATTCAACGGACTGGATCCGAACGGTATAGAATTTCTCAGAAACCATATACTCAATCTGAAGAAGCAGGGAAAAGCCATACTTCTGTCAACACACATCCTCAGTGAGATAAAGGGAATATGTGACAGAATCGTTATTATCAATGATGGAAAGATTGTGAAAGATGTAAAGGTATCATCCCTTGATACTGAGGGCATTATCAGGATAAGGGTGCAGTCACTGGATCAGGGAAGAATGAAGGATTTGGATAAACAATTAGAGGAATATGGTGAGGTAAGAATAGAACCACTTGCAGTGGAAAAACAGTATGAGGTGGTTATCAGAAAACCAACCTTAGGTCTTGGAAAGTCATACAAGATAGCAGACAGGCTTGACAATATGGGCCTGAATATCATATCTGTAAAGGAGGAAAGTGAGGATATTGAGGAATTCTTCAGGAAAGCGATCAGGGAATAAAACATACAGAATCATAGGAAACAGCTTTGCAAAGAAGTCCTTTGCCCTCATAGTGGTTTTGTTCATTGTGACAGGTTCACTGCTGGCATTCGCAGATTCTCCCATAGAAAATAATAGTATTGGTACATCTAGACTGCTTGATTCAACATTAGTATACCGTAACGGTACATATTATGTAACTGTGCAGTACTACCACGCAACCTGTGGAAGACCTTTCTCAGGCGCCAACGTTACGGTTACATTTTCGCCTGCTAAGCCCTCCAATGGATATATAAGTGGTAATAAAACACACTATGTGAACATAACATTGAACCAGACAGGTATGGGAACTGGATCATTCAAATCAGATAAGATGTGGTGCTGTCGTATATCAGAGTCTCACTGTGGAGCTAGTGTATTTCCAACAAACTCCCCCAATTACAGTTATATGTCCTATTCGACAGTGTACGACAAAGGACTTGCATATAAGGGGTATCTTGAACTTGTATATGCATCAAGCAATTTCACCAAGGCCCCCATGAGGCAGTACAGACTCCTCGAATCGGATGGTGCTACCATCAATCTTGGTTGTCTGGGCAATTTCTATCACAAGGTCATAAAACTGTCATATCCTCCCACAACAAAGAACATTTATGGTGTCCTGGAAGATAAGGTAAACGGATCATGGACGTCTTCCAATCTTGTGACCAATGATGATAGTACTATATTTTTAGTTATGAAACAGAACGAATCTGCATCCGATGCAAATTATAAGGTTCTTCTGTATTCTGTGCCTTCTGTTTCTTCTCTAACATCGGGTGTATTCTATGAATATATACATTCCTTATCCATATTCTTCCTGATATTTGTAATTATACTGTCCATATTCACATTTGGTATTCCAGTGTCATCGGGACAGGCAGAATTCTATCTCTCAATGCCATACAACAAGAGACAGTACTTTACGGGAAAATACCTGACTGCCATAATAGCTTTGCTTGCAACAACGATGATCACATTGCTGGTATCATATGAATCTGTGGAGTTTCTTGATGGAACCTTTCCACCATTGAATTACATGTTGCGTTTATTCATATTGTTCGAAATGCTCGGTTTAATGGGCATATCATTCACATTCATGTTTGCATCAAAGACGACAAGCCTCACAAAAATTATAGCGTATCCACTAGTTTCCGTAATGTTCCTCTATTATGTCCTTGGAAAACTAATATCTACAGTGTCCGGTCTTATGGGAATTGAGAGTGCACTGACAATTAAAGAAATATCCCTAGTTGATCCATTCAGCGCCTACACTATCTATGTGAATTCAAAATTTCCCAGCCTGGGAGGGGCAGTATGTGCCTTCAGGCTGCCATTTCCTGAAACTGTTTACCTTATACTGCCTTGGGTCATAATTCCTCTGATCATAGGATTAATACTGTGGCACAGGAAGTTCTGAATTCCAGATTCCTTACCTTTCAATATTATATTTTCGAAGTACAACAATTTCAGGAATGATTCTCCTATAATTTCAGAAGGCCGAAATATCCCATTTAGGTTCTAGTCAAAATGCGCATGAATTCCATATAAATATCCTGCCCATAAATATTGAATTTAACAGAACTCTTTCAAGAACTCAAAGTATTATATCCATTTCTTGCTGAAACGATTCTTTATGAACATGAAATATACCATTGCATCAAGAACTGTGCTAACGAAATGTGCGTTTGTTTCCCAGAGTCTATTTATGTTATCAGGCTTAGTGAGGTCCTTTCTTCGCGTGCAATTCTCATGTCTTACTTATGGCAAAGCAATGTTATTTCTCCTATGACCCCCCGGGCAGTCTTTATGTTCTCATGAATTTCGGAATTTCTCAGGAGCGTTCATATTCTACTGTAACAATTGATTGTTCAATATTCTGATAACTTGATGATTACGGCTTCAATGTTCTCTGAAATCCTTAATTTTTTTGTTTCATTACGGAGATCCCCATAGGAAGGAAGATCAGCGCTATAATTCCAAGGATTACCCAAGAAAGATCTGCATTCACAGAGAATAAGTAACCGAACAGGAATGTTATAGCGGACCCTGTTGCGATTTGAAGGGCATTCATTATTGATATGCCAAGGGCTACAAACTGTTTTTCTGTTTCTAATTTCACTACGTATGAGTATTCAAGTGAAAATATGATAACACTAATGCTTCCACCAAGTATGGCGGTCAAAAAGAGATAATACGAAAGTCCAAAGAACTGGAGTGCCAGAACAGCCGAAATGAATATAACTAGTGATGGCAGTATAACTGATGCCTTTTTACTTGAAAAATATGCAAATAAGATCATTCCAAGAAGACCGGCAAATAGGGACAGTGAACCAATGAATCCTGATATTGGACCACTGAAACCCAGTTTTTCAGCGAAGGGTTGCAGGTACTCCTCGAAAGTGAAATTTAAACCCCAGTAACCGGCCAGAGACATTGAGAGAAGCAATAAAGGGCGTGATGTGAGTCTTTTATACACATTTTTACCGAATTCATTCCTCTTCGAACTCTTTGCACTCAGGTCTGGAATAAGGATAAATGAGACAATTGTGAGAACCAGTGTTACTACCCCTCCAGCAGCCAGGAGGTTCTGCCATGAGGTAAACTGTAGAAGATACGCAAATCCAACAACACCGAATCCACCTCCCACAGAAAAAGCGGTGTTAAATGCTGCAATATTTCTGCTTACATTTCTTTCATCTATATCATTAAGAACTGCGATTCCCGATGAAAAAAAGAATGCCGATCCAAGACCAACAACGAATCTTGTTACAAGGAAAACGGTGAAGTCCGGAGAAATAAGTGATGTGGTGGCGGCTACAGACATTATAGCCATTCCCGTTAGTGCAGTGTTTTTTGATCCAATTTTAGACGCTACTAGACCTGATGGAATCTGGAAAAGTCCAGTTCCTATAAGAAATGCAGAAAGAATGAGACCGGAAAGTGCTGAATTTACCCTATAGGTTGAGGTTATATTGAATAACATTGGTGATACATTGTACCAGTTCATGGAGTAAAGAGCCCTGAGGCATAGCAGGAGGACAATACTGTTCTTTCCGCTTAACTTATACAGTTTTAAATCACCTCTATTTAAGTCCAAGCTTCTCCTGAACCTTCTTGATGCCTGTTCCATACTGGGCCGCTTTCTTTCCCCTGTTGAATATAGATTCAGGAAGTCCTGACATCCTCCCTGCTTCTCTTATTATCAATTTATTATTCAGGTCATTAAGATGAACCTTTCTGTCCAAGGTGCTGAAATATTCTGGAATCCCGTTTTCCAGATAGGGAGTTATTAGTTTCTTGCCAAAATATTCAGCAATTTTTCTCTCTCTGGGGAGTGTTATTTTGTATAACTTATCCAGGCTGTTTATATTACTTTCTTCCCTTCCATCTGAAAATTTTCTGTAACCATAAAAAATCTCATCGGCTCCCTGTCCCGTAACAAGTGCCTCCTCACTTATTCTTGAGAGAATGATGGTCAGAACGGTCTCAAAACCAAGATCCAGGAAAGAAATACCCGGATCAACACTCTTCACTATTCTGGTGCATTCTATTACATCACTATTTTCAACATATATTTTTGTAAGGTTTGCTCTTAATGATATGCATAGTTCTTCAGCGTATACGAAGTCCTGTGATCCCTTAACACCTACACAGTAGGCATGTTTTCCATTACCTAGAACTGAAAAAAGAAGTGAGCTGTCTATCCCGCCAGACAGGGCAAAAGCGGAGTCTCCTATTAATTCATCCTGGTCCTTCAGCATCCCGATTAGACGA